>SKVA01000458.1 GCA_007129695.1 Spirochaetaceae bacterium
AACCCGGCCAGGAGGACCTCGACCTGATCAACGCGGGCAATCAGTACGTGACCGTCCTTCCCGGTGCGGCGTTCTTCGACTCCGCGCTGAGCTTCGCGATCATCCGCGGCGGGCACGTCGACGTGACGGTGCTCGGCGCGCTCGAGGTCGATGAGCTGGGCAACATCGCGAGCTACATCATCCCAGGAAAGCTGGTGGCCGGGATGGGCGGCGCGATGGACCTCTGCACCGGCGCGAAGCGGGTGATCATCGCGATCACGCACTGCGACAAGCGCGGCAACCCCAAGATCCGCCGCCGCTGCACATTGCCGCTCACCGCTGTGGAAGAGGCGGACCTCATCGTCACCGACAAGGCGGTCATCGAACGCACGCCCGACGGTCTCGTGCTCCTGGAAGTCGCAGTCGATTCGTCGGTCGAAGAGGTCGTATCGCTCACCGAGGCCACACTGATCATCCCACCCCGCGTCGGCACCTTCGGCTGAGTGGACACCGATATGAACGACTTCTGGTACAGAAGACCCCTGCGCGTACTGCAGACGGTGCTACGCGAGACCGATGCGATCGATTACGACGCCGATGAGGTCGTGCGGTTCATGGAGCAGCACGGGTACGACGTGCTGGTGGTCAACGGCGGCGGCATCTTCGACTTCTTTCCGAGTCCGCTCCAGATGGCGAACCCGAACCCGTACCTTGCCGGGCGCGACCTGTTGGCAGAGATCACACAGGCGTGCAGGTCGCGCGGGTTCCGCATTATCGTCCGGGTCGACTTCCGCGGCGTCGACAAGGCGCGCTACGACGCGCACCCAGACTGGTTTTCGACCGACCGTACCGGGGGTCCGGTCATCGGCGGGTACAACAGCCTCCCGCTCTACGCGCCGTGCTACTCGGGGTACTACCGCAACGAACACGCGACCTCGTTCATCTCGCACATCCTGTCGACCTACGGTGTCAACGGGATCTGGCACAACTCGGTGCACGTTCCGCACGTCTGTTATTGCGCGCGCTGCGCGTCTGCGTACGAGGGGTACGCCGGTCGTGCGATCCCGGTGGAGGGCGTGGCGACCGACGACGAGATGGACCGCTACTGGGCGTGGAAGGCGATCTGTGCACGGAAGAACCTGTCCCGGCTGCGCGCAACGGTGAAGGGGTTCGGCGATGATCGGATCTACGTCGCCGAGGTGTTCAGCATGTTCGACGTCGCGCAGCCGAAGCGCGTCGGGATCGATCTCTACGAGGCGAGCGAGTACTTCGACTTCCTGGTAAGCGTAGCGTTCCTCACCGCGAACCGCGCGAACCCGGAGTGGGAGCCGCTGTCGTACGCGGGGACGATCGTCCGGTTCCTGCGCGCGCTCGACCCGCAGAAGCAGCCGGTGGTTCTGTTCGGCGGGAACGGCACCGCGTACCGCTACGTGATGGACCCTCCGCTCGATCTGGACGTCTGGCTCAGAGAGGCTACCGCGCTCGGCGGAGGGCTGTGGAACTGCTACTTCAACGGCAGGCACCCGGGCATCACGCACGACCGACGCAACGCCGCGCTCCCCGATCCAGCGTACGCGTTCCTGAAGCAGAACACCGCCGACCTCTCCTGCCTCACCCCCGTGCGCGACGTCGGGCTCTACTACTCGAAGGCGACGAAGGACCGGTTCGGCAGCGACGCGATGGAGGCCGATCTCGCGGTCACCGCGATCCGCGGCGCCGAAGAGGTGCTTATCGACAACCATGTTCCGTACGGGTTCGTCGCGGACCATCGCTTCGACGCCCGATCGCTCGCCGACCTTTCCGTCATGATCCTGCCAAACGTGATGTGCATGAGCGACGACGAGGCAGCCGTGATCCGCGAGTACGTCGCGCGAGGCGGCGCATTGATCGCGACGCACAAGACGTCGCTCTTCACGCGCGACGGTGCACCACGACCGGATTTCGCGCTCGCGGACGTGTTCGGCTGCACCTACTCAGGCGATGATCTGGACACGGCCGCAGACTCGTATCAGGTCATCAGCGACCGGTCGAGCCCGATTGTCTCGGGACTCGGCGATACCGACCTTCTGGTGAGCGGCGGAGTGACGGCACGCACCATCGTGAGCAACGCCGCGCCGGGGGTGAACGCATCGGTCGTCTGTAGCGCGACCCCGAGGATACCGAACCAGCCGCCCGAGAAGGCGTGGACGCAACCGCTCGATTCGGGGGTCCCGACGGTGATCCACCGGCGGTACGGATCGGGCAGCGTGATCTACTTCGCGACGCAGGTCGACCGGCTCTGCTGGGTCAGCGGGCACGACGACCACCGGTCGCTCCTGGCGAACGCCGTGAGCGCGCTCCTGGGGTCGCGCGCATCGCTTACGACCGACGCGCCGGCGTCGGTGCACCTCCACCTCAGCCGCTCAGGCGACCGACCCGAGAGACTCGTGCTGGCCGCGGTGAACCATACCGCATCGCCGCGGCGACCTCTACGATCGCTCACGCCGGTCGGCGCGTTCACGGTCCGCGTCGCGACAGCGACTCCCGACCGCGCGCGCGTCCGCCCGCTCGACGCCGATTCCGCGATCACCGCGTCCGCCGTCGACGGTGCGCTCGAGCTGTGCTTCGCCGGCCTCTCTGCGTTCGCCGCGGTCGTGATCGAGGGTTTCGAGTAGGACGCGTGGATCAAGAGCCGTTTCGATCACGAACCCGCGAGGGCTCT
>SKVA01000234.1 GCA_007129695.1 Spirochaetaceae bacterium
CCGGCCGCGGCGGAATGCTCGCGTACGGATACGTGTCGGGCGAACACGTTACCGGATTCTCCGAAGGACGCCCGCTGTTCGTCCGGCGCCCCGACGCGCAGCTCTCGCTGCCCAACTTCATCAGGACGCACCTGTTCGCGTCGCTCGGAGCGCTGCGCACAGGGCTCGATATCCTGACCGAGGAAGAGGGGGTTCGGGTCGAGGAGATCCGCGGGCACGGAGGCTTCTTCAAGACGCCCGAGGTCGGCCAGCGCATCATGGCGGCCGCGACGCGGACCCCGATCAGCGTGCTTGAGACCGCCGGAGAGGGAGGACCATGGGGCATGGCGCTACTCGCGGCGTACCTGGTCCGCGAAGACGCCGACGAGTCGCTATCCGGCTTCCTGGACCGGGTGTTCGCGTCGAGCGAGGCATCGACGGCGAAACCGGCCGACGACGAAGTGCAGGAGTTCAACCGGTTCTTCGAACGGTACACCGCCGGACTCCCGATCGAGGCCGCTGCGGTCGAACACCTGCGGTAGCCGACGACCGCCGGTCGCCCACCGGCGGTCAGCGAATCTTGATGAACAGCCCGAAGGTCGCGATGATGATCAGGATCTGGATCAGCGCGAAGCGGACCAGGACCTGCGTGTTCGACCAGTTGCGCGTGTGGCGAAAGTGGTCGTGGAGCGGGAAGCGGATCGAGTGGAGAATCCGGATCTTCGCGAACCGCAGCAGAGCGACCTTGAGGAGCCCGGTTCCGCCGTTGACCAGAATGACCGCCGACGACAGCAGAATCATGAACGGGTTACCGGTCATGATGATACCGACGCCGATCAGGAATCCGAGCGCGCGCGAACCGGCGTCGCCCATCAGCACCGCAGACGGATGCGCATTGTACCAGAGATACCCGGCGAGCGCGCCGACCATCGTGAATACCAGGATCGCGGAGTTCGCCGCTTCACGGTAGAACGGGAGCAGCAGATACGCGGAGATCTCCTGGTTGCCGACGATCACGTAGAGGAACGCACCGATACTGAGCAGAGCGAGCAGGACGAGCGTGCTCGACAGCCCGTCGACTCCGTCGGTACAGTTCGTGCTGTTGATGCTCGCCCAGATGAGGATCGTCGCAAGCGGGACGAATACCGCCATGCTGACCGATACGTGTACGCTCGTGAACGGAAACCAGAGAAGCCTGCTCGGTCCGTGAAGCAGAAACGCCGCCGCGACGCTCACGACAAGATCGAGCAATGCCTTGCGGTACTCGCTCCACGGCTTCTCGCTGCGATCGTCCAGGTACCCGGCGAGCATCGACACGTAGGTGAGCACGAGGATCGCGAGCTGCCGCCATCCGAACGGGACGACCAGCAGCGCGACCAGGCAGAACACGGTGATGAACACAAACCCGGCCCCGGTAGGCTTTCCTTTTGAAGCGTGCCCGTCGACCGCGAACCCGCGGCCACGGTCGGTCGGGAGCCATCGGTAACTGCGCGGCGTGAGCACGAAGGTGAGCGCGAAGCTCACCGCGGTGCCGGCAGCGATCAGAAAGAGACGCGACGACAGGAGTCGGAACGGCCCGAAAACGGGCTCGAGATGGAGTCCGAGCCAGAAGAGCATGCTTACCCGATCCGGCGCTGTTCCCGGCGCGACTTCTCGATCCGCTCCATCTTCCGGTAGTACTTCGCCTGCTTTTCGATCTCCTCGATGTCGGTCGCAAAGATCCGGTTCTCAACCGCCTTCACCTTGGAGTTCTTCAGCAACTCCCGGATGATCTGGTTGCCCTCCGCCATCGGAAGGCCGACCATGTTGATCAGCTCCTTGATCCCGAAGTCAAACGTGTGCGGTTCGCCCGACTTGATCGGAACGCGTGCCTTCTCCAGCTGGATCAGCAGCGCGTCGTACATCCTGCCGACCTTGTTCGACAGGAGCGTGTTCGCAAGCTGCTTGTAGATGAACCAGATTCGCTCGGCGAGCGTCGTGGTCAGCCGCGCGATTATCTGCGGCTGCGTCTGAACCATCCGCGAGAAGTTTTCCTTGTTCACCGCGAGCAGGACCGCATCCTCGAACGCGATCGCAGAGGCGCTACGGGGACGGCTTTCGATCAGCGACATTTCGCCGAACATGTCGCCCTGTTTGAGCACCGCGAGCAGCACCTCGTTGTCGTTGACGATCTTCGTGATCTTCACGCTGCCCTTCTGGATGATGTACATCTCCTTGCCGGGCATGTTTTCGCTGAAGATCATCGTGTCTTTAGCATAGCTGCGCGTGAAGACGTTCTCGTTGACCTCGAGCTGACTCACGGTCGCGTACGGCTTGATCTTCGCGAGCCGCTCGCGCGCCTTTACGACGTGTTCGCCGCTCGGACAGTACTTGAGATACTGGTAGTACGCGTAGTACGCCTGGTTATACTGGCTCTGCCGTGCGTAGTACTCGGCCACGCCGAAAAGGTGCGAGATATCGCCTTCGTTCGTGTTGCTCTTCAGCGTGAGCCGAGTGAGCGCCTCGTCAAGGAAACGCATCCGGCGTGAAAAGCTTTCGATGATCTTCATCGCGACCGGAGTGTTTCGCTCGATCAGCATGCCGTACTGGTCGCGGTGCACCGAAATCAGACTGACATCGGTGATCGCCTGGGCGGTCTCGATGTGGCTGTGCGAGGACATCGTCGCGACGACGCCGAAGAAGTCGCCCGG
>SKVA01000493.1 GCA_007129695.1 Spirochaetaceae bacterium
CGAGCGAGCACGTGGTAGAGAATCCCGATGAGCAGGAAGAGCGGGGTAACCGACGCGTAGAGCATGATCACCAGGTCTCGCGACACGGGTCCGTACCCGGCCGCGTCGATCGCGGCGACTACGAGCCAGAAGCCCGCCGACAGGAGCGCGAGCCCGGAGAACACGCCGCGCAGGTAGAACGACTCCGGCTTCAGGAACGCGTTGATCGTGACGACCACCAAACCGAGCCCGAGTACGACTGCGGCGGTCGCGCTGAGTAGCGTGGGAACGCGAAGCACGCCGAACCAGTCGAACGTGGCCGGGAAAAGCCTGATTGCGGCAAACGCGACAACCTGCGCAACGACGACGGTCAGCGTTACCGCTCGCGTCGTCCGGTACGCTGGAAACGGCCGGACAACGCTGTAGACAAGACTCCCCGCAAGCCCCGCCGCGAAGATGACCTCCGCGAAACCGGCCGGCGCAGTCGGGATCGCGTCGGTATAGAATCCGGCGAACCCGACGAACACCGCGAGCACGATGCACTGTACGCCAACCGAGTACCCCGACAGGTAGACGCGCAGATTCTGGACCCGCGGGTACGAGAAGTGACCGGCGAACAGCGCCAGCACGCCCAGCGCAACCGAGGCGGCGGGCAGAACCACTCCGACCAGTCGACCCGAAGGCATAGGGCCGAGCAGCACCAGGAGCCATGCGCTCGCGCCCAGGAGCCCGATCGAGGTGACCAGCAGCAGAACACCCCACCGTGCATCGCGCGCGACCATCAGCCGTCGATCCCCCGAAGGAGCTTGTCCGCGAACCGGTCCAGAGCCTTGCCGGAGAGCCCGGCCTCTTCGCCGCTGCGCCGTATGCGCTCTTCAACAGCGGCGCCTTCCGCCCCATCGACCGGTGCCGCGCGCAGCAGCGCGTCAACAGCCGCGCGTTCGGCGGCTGACAGCCGTACCGACCCCAGATGGTGCGCCTCGAACGACGCGCACGCGGCCGGGCAGACGGTCTTGGCGATGTCGAACATGGTCCGGGCGTACGCGCGGATCTCCTTCTGCGCGTGCGCATCCATCCGGAGCTTGAGGAAGCGGAAGAGGTTGTGCAGGTCGATCTGCCAGTACCACTCGGTATAGAGACTCAACGGAAGGTTGATCCGCGCGAGCTCTCGCGCGATCCCGTCGTCGATCATGCGCGAGTACTCGTCGTACGCGCGCGTCTGTCCGTCGCGAAAGAGCTGCCGAATGCGCTCCTGGTCGGCTTCGGGAACCGCGTCGGTCTGGCGACCCTGCTTGTTGTCGGTGCTCTGCAACGCGATGTCGTCGCCGGCCGGCACGTAGAACTCGTCCTTCATCACGCTGTAGCGGCCGCTGATCTCGTTCAGCCGCGCGGTCCGGTGACGGACCCATTGCCGAGCGACGAAGACCGGCATCTTGGTATGGAAGGTCAGAACGACCTGCTCGAATGGCGACGTGTGCTCGTTGCGCAGGAGATAGTCGATCAGCGCGGCGTCCTGCCGGTAGCTCTTCGTGCCTTCGCCATACGACACGCGTGCGGCCTGCACGATGCGTTGATCGCCACCCATGTAGTCAACAAGACGAACGAAACCCTTGTCGAGCACGGGAAACTCTTTGTCCAGGATCGCCTCTGCCTCCGGTACGACTGTGTGCGCCACGTTACCCCCGGGCGCATTATGCGCACGCCGGCCCGAGGGTGCAAGACCGGCTACCGTGGGCGCCAGGGTCGATACGGTGGTATCATACTGGAAGGCATGGTCTATCTCGCACACCGCGTATTCTCACCGACCGGCATCAACGGCCGGACGCTCCGGGCGCTGGTGCTGTTCACGCTCACCGCGCTGACGGTCACCGTCCCGACCACCGTCACCGCAGCCGAACGGCTGGTAATCGTCTATGGGGAAAGTCAGGACGACGGCTCGGTGATCATCCGGGCCGACAGCTCGCACATCATCCCGGTCTTCGTCAGGGTCGATGTGCCGCAGCTGATCAACATGACGGTCAGCGAAGCGATGCCGGTTGGTGCACGGGTCGAACCAGGAACGGTCGGGCAGGAGCTCTTCAGGATATCGCGCGGCACCGAGGCCGGTGGGCGGGTCGGTTACTCGCTATCCTACTCGTTCGCGCGCGGAGACCCGCAGACCGCGCGTCACGACGACGGTCACCGGTACCTTCTTCCGTTCGAGCACGGAACGAAGCACCGGCTCAGCCAGGGCTTCAACGGAAGTTTCTCTCACTACGGAGAAAACGCGTACGCGGTCGACTTCGAAATGCCCGAAGGAACGCCGATCCACGCCGCACGCGCGGGGCTCGTCGTGGAGGTGAAGGCGGACTCGCGTCGGGGTGGACCGAGCACCGCGTACAACGCCGACGCGAATCACATCCTGATCGCGCACTCGGACGGCAGCTTCGGCAACTACGCGCATCTGCGCTTCGGCGGTGTGTCGGTCGATCCCGGCCAGTGGGTAGAGGCCGGGCAAAAGATCGGGTACAGCGGGAACACCGGCCGGTCCACCGGACCGCATCTCCACTTCGACGTGCGGCTGCCGATCGCCGACGGATCGATGCAATCGGTTCCGTTCGTCTTCCAGGGAGGCCGCGGCGCGCGCGCCCCTGAAGAGGGAGACTTCTACTACGCGTACCACCCGGGCGGCGAGCCGTTCGTCGAGGTC
>SKVA01000477.1 GCA_007129695.1 Spirochaetaceae bacterium
ACCGCGACGCGCCCATCGGGGGCGGCGGGGCCGATCGGCGCGACCGCGGCCCTCATGCCGGCGGTCCAGCACAGGAGTGCGTTGTCGACTCGTGTTCCGTCGGACAGCGTAACCGCTTGCGGGTCTGCGCGATCTACTGTGACTCCGGTGCGCACCTCGATACCGATCGACTGCAGATACGACAGGAGACGCTTCGCTTCCTTCGGGGTGAGCATTCCCAGGACCGAATCCTCACGCTCCGCGACGACTATTCGGATCGTCCGGGTGGCCGGCCTCGTAGCATCCGCCGATCGCGCGGCCAGCGTGTGCGCGATTCCCTCCTGGAGCGCGGCGGCGACTTCCAGTCCGGTGTAGCCGCCGCCGGCTATCACGAAAGACAGCGGCTGGTCCGCCGCCAGGCGCGATTCGACCGCGTTGCGCAGCGCCAGTACTTCGTCGAGTGAGGTGACGGTGTGGGTGACGCGGGGATCGGTGGCGAAACCGGGATAGTCCGGCCTCGATCCCGATGTGACGATCAGCCAATCGTACTCGTACTCGGCTTGCATGCCGATCACCCGATTGCACTCGGCATCGATGCTCGTGACCGTGTCGGTCACGATCTGCGCGTCGCAGCTGAGCGCATCCTGCAGCGCAACAGCGAGCGCACGTCGGTCGATTCGACCCGAAAGCGCGTCGGGTAACGCCGGGATCATCGTTGCGTAGGGATTGCGGTCTATCAGCGTTACGTCGGCCATCGGAACGCGACGGACAACCGACCGGTACGCCTGGATGCCCGCAAATCCGCCGCCGATGACGATGACTCGTGTACTTGTGCTCACCCGCACAAGATAGCCATAAGCATTCACTATGACAAATATGTCTAATCAGTGAATGATGGAATCGGACGGTGCCCGCGGACGCCACCCACCCTTCGCGCGGACGCCCGTTCCCCGCGTCCCGAGCCGGCTACCCGAGCCGAGCGGTCAGCTCGTCTACGCGAGCGCGGTACGCGTCATGACGCGTTTGCTGGTCGGCTGGTAAGGCAAGATCGACGGTTCGTTCGACGCCGCCGGGGCCGATCAACGCCTTCGACTCGTAGAACGTCGCAGCACCCGGTTCGGCACAGATCGCGGTGATCACCTGCCTCCGTTGGCTGACGAGCTCACCGGTAACTTCCGAGATGACTGCGGCCGGCGCGTAGTGATGGTACTCGAGCCGTCGCTTCATCACGTCGTCCGACGGTCGGTGCGCGAGCTGCGATGCATTGTCGGTGAGCCTGCCGATCGGGACTCCGCCGACCGTGCACTGATCGAGGACCAGCTCTTCGCCGGCGAGCGTCCGCACCGTAGTGATCCGGATGTCTTCGCTGCTGAGCCCCACGGTTCGAGCAATCCGGTCTCTATACCATTCGCGGTAGATCAACAGCGGAAAGCCGATCACCTTTGTCGGGGCGAAGTATCCGCTGCGCGCGATAATCGAGCAGAACAGCTCCGCCGGCTGTGACAGGACGGCGACGATTGCCTGCGGCGCGAAGTGTCCGATCTGTGCGGCAACCTGTTCCATTGCGCTGCGGTCGGTTTCAGACGGCATCGCGATATCGGGACTTACTTCTCCGTCGACACCGGCGGCAACGATGACGACATCGCTCTGCTCAATCTCCTTTGGCTCTTCGTAGGAGGCGAACGCAATCTTCGATTGCAGCGCGACGTTCGACTGCAGGAAGTCGATGAGGGTGGCCTTCGAACGATCCGGGTCGATATCCACCAGTCTGATCCGGGCGACGTCGCGGTTGCGCGCGAGAAAGTACGCGACGCGTACCCCGATACTGCCGACGCCGAAGACCGTCACCTTCTTCATGCGACTCCTCCTTCCATCATCGCGGCGAGTCGCGTTGCCGACTGATCGATCCGGGCGCGTGCGTCGCCGTCAAGGTCGGGGGGGACCGGCCGTTCGGCGCCGAATCTTCCGATGACCGCGGGCATTGCCATGGCCACACCCGATATCCCGAGCACATTCACCCACGGCATCGTAACCGACAGCACTCGCCTGTCGTCCTTCACGATCGACCGGAGTAACTCCAGGCACGCCAGCGCGGGGGTGTAGCGGCTGAACGACTCGTTCATCTGCGCCAGGCGGGCGTCCGATTCGGACCGGAACGTCGTCTCTATCGCCTCCAGATCGGCAGCCGTAGCGATCGATCGGACCGGGACTCCGTTGATGCTCGCGTAGTCCCACACGATCACCGCTTGCGAACTGTGCGGTCCTACAACGTGCGCGCGGATGTAGTCGGGACCGATCGACAGCGCTTCCCCGAGCGAAGACCGCACCCGAAGCGAGTCGACGACGCCGCCGATTCCCATGACGCGCGACGGTGGGAGCCGCAGCAGTCGGGCCAGTTCCGCGGTCATCAGATCGACCGGTTCGGTAGCGACGACGAAGAGCGTCGATGATCCGACCAGTGCATCGGCTACCTCGCGTGCGATTCGTCGGTTCTGATCGAAGAGCTCACCGGTCGTTGCGTCCGGCTCACGGCGAGCGCCGGCCGCGATCAGGACCACGCTGCACTGCGCAAGTCCCGAGATGTCGTCTACCCAGCTCACGCGCCGGTTGTAGACGTGCCCGAACGACGTGTCGGTGAGGTCCGAAGCGAGGTACTCGGCTCGTTCGCGGTCGGTGTCGTAGAGCACGATGTCACAGAGGTCCCGCTCGGCGAGCGTGAACGCCACATCCGAGCCGAGTCGTCCAACGCCGAGCACACCAACCGATTGTTCGCTCATGCGAGTAGAATACCCACCCGCGCGATCTCCAGTCAATCAGTCAGCATTCAGCACAGATCCGGGTCACGAGGTCAGGATGTCGAGCAGTTCCCGATCGCTCTTCGCCTTGACGATCCGTTTGCGCATCTTCGCATCCTTCAGCAGCTTGCTTATCTCAGCAAGAAACTGGACATGCGGACCCGTTCCGCCTCGCGGCGACAGCGTCATTATGAAGATCTGTGACGGCTTGCGATCGAGGTTCTCGAAGTCGATTTTGCGCTTCGTCACGCCGACGCACGCGACGAGCTCGTCGACAGCGTCGGTCTTCGCGTGCGGGATAGCGATGCCGTTCTCCATGCCGGTGGACATCCCTTCTTCGTGTTCGATCACGTCGCGGAGCGCCTGCTCAGGATCCTTGACCCTTCCCGACCGGCAGATGAGGTCCAACAGCGATTTGATGACGTCGTTCTTGTCGCGCCCGGGCAGATCGGTCGTCACAAGGTCGATTGTGAGGGTTTCCTTCAGCATCCCCACACAATAGGTTCGGATCGGACGGGCGTCAAGAGCGCGGATCTGCAGGCCGAGGCTTCGCGGCGAACGGGTTCGCGATCAGCCTCCGAACCAGTATCACTACATACGCGGCGAGCAGCACGATGAACAGCCAGCGAACCGGCGCGTACCCCCGGACCGTGGTGCCGATCAGGATCGCGTGGACGAATACGATCGGGAATACCAGGTACGCCAGAATGTGTATACCCCGCCACGCCTTCTGTGAGAGCTGGAGCGGTCGGATGAACCATGCGGCGATGACCGCGTTGATCAGCAGGAAGAGCGCGATGATTCCTAGCAGCTTCTCGAACGTGAATCCGATCGCGCCAAGGGAGATCACATCGAAGATCAGCATGAACAGACCGTGACACAGGATCATCACGCCACCGATCTTCCCGAGTGTCCGGTGCGTCTTCAACTGCTGCGCGCGCGGAAAGACGCTGTCGAGCGCAGGGATGCGCGACGCGAGCATGAACTGGTAGAACATCAGTACGAACCCAAGGAGTCCGAACGACCGGGCCGGCACGTAGAGCGCGTAGAACCAGAACCCGAGTTGCGCGGAGAATTCGTCCCAGGAGCTCATCAACCAGGCGGTAAGCGGTATGAGCGGCAGCAGAACCGCGATTCCCGTTACGATTCCCTTTTTCATGCGGCGCAGTATAGCGATGACGGTTCGCCCGATCAAGGCGCACAGGACATCGAATCGCCTATACCTGATTGTCTCAATCGATAATTTTGCAGTAGTTTCTGAATGCAGAGGGGTAATCGTGGAACGACACAAGGTATACCGTGCGGCCTACGGGGCGTACGTCGTGCTCGGGCTTGTTTTCATCCTGTACGGAAGCGTTCGCGTCATCGGTGCGGCTCTTCCCGGCTCGGCCGATCAGACGGTCGAGTACTCGGTGCGCGTGATTCAGGACCGTTGGACCTGGTATCCCGATTTCCTGGAGGTCCCCTACGGTGCGCTTGTCCGGCTCTCCATCACGAACGAGGACAGCTACGACCACGGTTTCGCGATCAACGAGCTGCACGTCGACCGTCGTCTGCCGGCGAAGCAGACAACGACCGTCGAGTTCGTCGCGGACCGAGCCGGCGAGTTCCGGTTCCGGTGCTCGGTCTACTGCGGTTCTGGGCATTTCGATCAGCTCGGTACGATCGTCGTCGTCGGCGACGGTGCGGTTGCGACCGGGCCGCGTCCGGCCGATGATACGAGCGGTCTTCCCGTCCGAACCTTCGCCGACCGTATCGACCGCATGCCCTACACGGTCGTCGACGGTGTCGTCGTGTTCGAGATGACCGCCGACGAGTTCATGTGGGACTACGGAACGGGAACCCCGATCCGTTCGTGGGGCTACAACAACCAGCTTCCCGGCCCCGAGATTCGCGTCACCGAAGGCGACCGGGTTCGCATCAATTTCACGAACAACCTGCCGGTCGCGACGACCGTCCACTGGCACGGAATCGACCTGGATAACCGGATGGACGGTGTTCCCGGGTATACGCAGCCGGCGGTGCAGCCCGGTGAGACGTTCACCTACGAGTTCACCGCGTATCCGGCCGGAACGCGCTTCTACCACACCCACGGATCGCACCACGGCGACGAAGGGCTGCAGATGGACCGCGGGCTCGCGGGACCCTTTGTCGTGCTGCCGCGCGACTTCGATGCGCCCGACGTCGACGTAACGTGGGTTCTCACCGAGCGCATCCAGCACGGACTGTTCCCGATCAACGGTGCGGTCTACCCCGAGACCGATTTCATCCGCGTTCGCTCCGGAGACCGGGTCCGCGTCAGGATGATAAATGCGGGGTCAGCGACCTTCCACCCGATGCACCTGCACGGCCATCAGTTCAAGGTCGTCGCGACCGACGGAAACCCCGTGCCGGAGCCCGCGCAGCTGACGCGGAACACGCTGCCGATCCTGCCCGGTGAGACCTACGACGTCGAGTTCATCGCGAACAACCCGGGGATGTGGCTCTTTCACTGCCACGAGCTCAACCACGCCGCCGGCGGCATGATCAGCGCGGTGATCTACGACGACTATATCGCCGGTGGCTTCGAGTTGGTCGCCCCGGACGGGTCGACCGTGACCGACGCGGATCTCGCCGGCCGGCACACACTCGTGACGTTCGGGTACACGAACTGTGCGGATGCGTGTCCGGTGACGCTCACGACGATCGCCATGACGCTCGACGGGCTCGGCGCGCAGGCCGATCTGGTGCAGCCACTGTTCATCAGCGTCGATCCCGATCGCGATACGCCCGAGCGGATGGGAACGTACGTTGGCGCGTTTGACGATCGGATCCTGGGGTTGACCGGCGATGCCGGTCAGATCGCCCGGGCCGCGCAGATGTTCAAGACTTCGTTCCGCAAGGTAGCGCTCGACAGCGGTGGCTACACTGTCGACCACCCGAGCGTCATGTTCCTGATGAGTCCGGATGGAACCTACGTAGCGCATTTCGATCACCATACGAGCCCGGATCAGCTCGCGCTGTCGATCGCGCGTCACTTGGGATCCGAGTCTGCCGCTGCGATCGCCGCTGGACGGGTCGACGCGACCGACAGCTAGATCAGCCGGAAGAGGGGGCTACGATGCGACGATCGACAACACGGAGACCGGTACTGCTGGTGGCGATGATCATGGCTGTCGCGATGGCGTTTCCTCTGACGCTCGCCGCCGGCGGACGCAGAGAGGCGACTCACCACGCGCACGATCACGGCGACGATATCTCGATCAACAATGCGTGGATTCGCGCGAGCGTCGCCGGAGACCAAAACGGCGCCGCGTACATGGTGATCCGTAACCGCGGGCAGGAGTCGATCCGGCTCATCGCCGCACGCTCGGACCTTGCGCGTGCTGTGGAACTCCACACGCACACCCGGGTCGACGGGCTGATGCGGATGATCGAAGTGCCGCACGTGGAGATAGCCGCTGGTGAAGAGGTCGCTTTTGAGCCGGGCGGGTACCACATCATGTTCCTGGGGCTCACCAGTGGTTTTGCCGAAGGCGATCGACACACGATCGAACTGGTCTTTGAGGGGCGCGAACCGATCGCCGCGAGCTTCGTGGTGCAGCCGCTCGCGACTCGCGGCGGCGTGCGGCACGACCACTGACCGTCCTGGAGGATCGCCTCAGCCGCCGACCCACCACGTGTAGCCGAGCAGCGCGACGAAGAAGAGCGTCAGGAATACCGTGACCTGGTTGAAATTGAACTTGAACTGCCGAATCGCCGCGAGGAAACCGCCGATTCGGCGCACGACGAGCATGTAGAGCGCGACCGCGATCGCGAGCGTCGCAACGAACGTCGTGATCTTCTCGACCGACAGCGCTCCCCCCGCCGAATACTGCGGCCCGTACACGAGTGCGACCGTCGGTCCGCCCAGGAGCCCACCAGCCAGGCACGCGATGCCGAACACGAGCGATACGCCGGCCACCCACGGATCACGGCGCAACGGCCGGTCGGTCGCGATCGACGGCTTTCCGAACAGAATTAACGAGTACTTCACGAAGCTGAGCGTCGTGCCCAGGTTGATCAGAAACATCGCGATCCCGCCGAAGTCGCCTTGCAGCCCCTGCTGGATGAAGTACTTTGAAATACTGCCGTTGAAGAACGGTGCGCCGGTGATGCCCAGGATCCCCGCGAGCGTTCCGATCCCGATCGCGGGCATTTTGCGCAGCACGCCACGGATCTCCGCGTACGACCGGCTGCCGTACTCCTCGATGATGACGCCGGCGGTGAGGAACAGGAGCCCCTTGAACAGCGCGTGGTTGATGATGTGGTACATCGCCCCCCAGAACGCAACATCCGATCCCAGATTGAGCCCCATCACGATCAGACCGACCTGGCTCACGGTATGGTAGGCAAGGATCAGCTTGATGTCCTTCTGCGCGATGGCGAGCAGGAATCCGACGACCGATGTCACGAATCCGAGCACCATGAAGAACGCGGTAGCGTCGATCACCGGTGAGAAGACCGCCGACAGCCGCACCAGCAGATAGACGCCGGCCTTGACCTGAACGCCTGAGAGTACCGCCGACACGATGCCGGGCGCGCTCGGTGCTCCATGAGCGCGGGGCAGCCAGCTGAACAGAGGGAAGAGCGCCGACTTGAGCGCGATCGCGGTCATGATCAACGCGTACGGAACGATCACCGCGCGCGGATTGTCCAGAAGCGGTAGTCGGGCAACCAGCGCCTCCAGGTCAAGGACGCCGGTGATGCGGTAGAGGTAGCCGATCCCCAGGAGCATGAACGCCATCGCGATGAAGTTCATCATGAGGTAAAGCATCGCGTCGTAGACCGATTGCTTGTCCTGCTTGTACATGATCAGGATCGCGATCGCGATCATGCCAAGTTCGATCAGAACGTAGATGTTGAAGATGTCTCCGCTCAGGAACACGCCGATCAGCGCCGATTCGAGCATTACGAACAGGAAGAGGAAGGTCTTATCGGTGTAATCCGCGCGCGTGCTGAACACGAAGGTGCCGGCAAAGAAGATCGTGGTCAGCACGACGAGTGGCGCTGAGTACTTGTCGGCGACGAGCTTGATCGCGATCCAGTCCGGCCATCCGGCCACGTGCTGGATGATCTGCGCGCCCCAGCGGACCTCGATGAAGGTCGCAATCGACAGCCCCAGGATTGCGAGGTTCATCACGAGAAGCACCAGATGGTACCACCGACGCGGGAGGAAGTACCCGACCGCGCCGACTCCGACCGGCAACAGCACCAGAAAGTGAAGCGGTATCGATGTAGCCATTACTTTTCCAGTCGCCGGATCAGAATGTTCCAGTCGGCGGTGCCATACCGATACGCGACGCGCATGTACATCGCAAGGCACATCGCGATCACCGATACGCCGATGACGATCGCGGTGATCATGAGCGCCTGCGGTACCGGATCGGCCATGATTTCCGGGGGTGTCGGGATCACCGGCGGTTTGGCTCCCGGCTCGTGATTGGCGAGCATGAAGAATGAGATCGCGCCGATATCCATGATCCCGACCGAGATGATCGTCTTGATGATATTCCGCTGGGTCATCGCGCCGTAGAGCCCCAGAAAGAAGATCGCGATCGTCAGATCCGCGATCTGTAGTTGCGCTACAAATGCCATGTCTTTCCGACCCCCTGGAAGAACGCAAAACGGAGCACCGCAACCCCAAGCCCGAATCCGACCTGGACACCGATCAACAGATCCATCAGCGTCAGATACGGTCCGCGCAGCGCCGGGTAGCGCGTTACGACCCCGGTGAACAGCAGCGCCGTCGGTATGACCAGGATCAACATCAGGAATACGCGCTGAATCGTGTGGAGCCGCTCGGAGTCGGTATCGTCGACCGGGAAGACGACATAGCGAGCGACGAACAACGTCGCGAGCACGCTTCCCCCTTGGAATCCGCCACCTGGCGTGTAGTGACCGTTGATGATCACGTAGAACCCGAGGAGTAGCATGAACGGGTAGAGCATCCCGACAACCGTCCGGATGATGATCGACTCACCGGAGACCACGTTCTCACTCATCTGCGGCATCCTCGGGTTCCTGCGCGGCGTCCGAGCGCGCGTCGCCGTTCATGTCGCTCGGGCGAGGCAGGAACTGTGTCATCCCGATAATGGCCGCGAGCAGGATCAGCGCCTCGAACATCGTGTCGTACATGCGGTAGCTCAGCAGGATCGCCGCGACGGCATTCTTCGAGTCTGTGTCGTCGTGGAAGTTTTGCACGATGTAGTCGTACGTGAACGGGGCGAGCTCGACGCGGTTGCGCACGCTCACGACCGTGACAATCGCGAACGTTCCAACGACGAGCAGCGCCGCCAGGAATCGTCTCACAGTACCGCCTCCGGGCTGTACCGGATGAACTTGATCTGGGACATCGAGTCGTGCAACTGGAACACGAGCTCGAGTTCGACCATCACATAGCTCTCCTCGTCGGTATAGACGACCAGATCATCTCCAACTTCTGCGAGCACTAGATCGTACGCCGGGTCGACCAACGCCTGCTCGGTCGGTACGGTGATGAACACGATCTGTGTCTCGAACTCGCGACGGATGAAGAAGTCGCGGATCACCCGGATCGCGCTACTCCGCTCGATCCGATCGACGTAGCTGTCGGGAACGCGATCGTCCTGGGTCACCACGCCGATCGTATACACGTGGCCACGCTTGAGCGCGGCCAGATAGAGCAGCGTGACCAGGCCGCTTCCGATCACGGCCTCCGCGATCGCGAGTTCGGGAGCCGCGAACAGCACGTAGAGAAACGCGGCAAGCAGCGAAAATACGGCCAAGTAGATCACCGACAGCCGGATCAACGAGCTGTGGATCGCGAGCGCAGCGAACACGCCCATCAGGATCAGCGTTCCCACTTCAATCATCTTCTGCCGCCGGGATGGACGCCGGGCTCGGGATCACCGTCCGTGCCTGGTAGCCGCTGTTCCACGCCGACCGTGCCACCGCGTGCGCGCTGACCGATACGGTGACCAGCTCGAACAACAGGATGATCACGAGCTTCAACGTCGCCGAATCGAACCCGGTGATCACGATTGCGCCGATGACGATCGTCACGAACCCCATCGCCTCGACCTTGGACGTCACAACGATCCGCGTGTAGAACCCGTCGAGCCGGAGCACCGCGTAGACGCCGAACGCGGTGATCAGGAGGCCGAGACCAATCAGGCTCTGTCCGACGATCAGTTGCACGCCCATTACACGACTCCGCGTCGCTCGACGAATCGTGCGAGGAGCACGGTCACCAGAAACCCCAGGACCGAAAAGAGCAGCGCAAGATCGAAGATGTAGCTTTCGGAAATCGACAGGCCGATGATGATCACGCCGAGGGTTATCTTGCTCGCGCTCAGACCGATGCCGAGTAACCGGTCCCAGATCGTCGGGCCGATCACGACGCGGATGAGGCTTCCAACCGTGGACAGTCCAATCACGGCGAGTGCGCCGGTGTAGAAGTCGATCACGCGCGCGCTCCGCCGTTGTCGGGTGAACGCGATGTCGCGGGATTCGCGAAGACGCGTTCGAAACT
>SKVA01000135.1 GCA_007129695.1 Spirochaetaceae bacterium
CCCGAGATCAGGCCTGACGGTCGCTTTCGAAGTACTGCAAGAAGTATTGCCTCCAAATGTGCGCAATCCCGCCGCCGTCGTAGTCGCCGCCCTCGCCTGTCTGCGTACCGTCCAAACAGTACCGCAACGCCTTGTGCAGTTTGGTGCTTTCACGATCAACTCCAGCTGGGCCTTGGGCCACGTGGGAATGGATGATTGAGAGCCCTGCATCCGGAACAATTTCAGTCGAGGCCGTGATCATCCTCAAAGCTCGATCACCGAAACCCGGGTCGATCAATGAGAGCACCAGGCAGATCTGCGGGCTTACCCAGCTTCCACCATGGAGCGCCATCCAGGCGGCGTCGAAGGTATCCGGCTCGCACGAATCGCGCGCGACGTACATTGTCACGATCGCCACAATGTGCGGACGCCAGTCTGGGCTAGAGAGCAGAGCAACGATGTCTTTATTCAGCGTCTCAGCAGCGGTCTGGTCGACAATCCTGAAGATGATGTCCATCGTCTCGCCGAAGCCAGTGCTGAAGCCGCCTTTGAGCAAAGGCAGATACCGTTCATTAGCATCGAGAAGAGGCTCAAACACGCCAAACCTGTTGGTGGACATGTCTGCATCGTACTTGCAGTCGGTCCACGCGTCCACTGCCGTTCCGAGCAACATAACATATTCCCTCGCCTGTTCTCGCTATCCTATCTCGGGACCCGCCTGCCATCAAGCGGTCGGTGGGGGGCCGGAAAAACGACTTGAGACAGGAGTTGAAGCGAGCGAAGCGATTCGGGTGATAGATGGGTAGATGCGAGCGAAAAGCGGGAAGGGGTATGGAGGGTACCGGGGCGACGGTGCGGCCTGGCGGGGGAAGGGAGCCGGATGCGTCGGGTCTGGCGTGTCGGGGGCAGGACCGGGGGCAGGACCGGCGGGAACGGAGGTGGGATCGGCGGTCGTTGGTGCCGATGGGAGTCGGCCGCAGGCGTTGAGCGATCAGGAGTTTCGGGACTACCTGAGTCGGGTGGCGCATGTGGAGCCGGCGGTTGCGGAGGCGTATGTCGGGGCGGTGGGGGTGTTTCGGGCGATCGTGCCAAGGACCGTTGGCGGTCGGGACGAGGCGCTCGCGGTGTTCGAGGGGGAGCTGCGGCGGCGCTACCCGGCCGACCAGGTGCCGGTGGCACTCGACGCGGTGCGTCACTACTGGTACGCGGTCGATCGGACCAGGCGTGGCGCGGCGCCGGTGCGGCGTCGCGATGAGGTCGAGGGGGTGATCGCGCGCGCGACGACGCTTCTTCGGCTTCAGCACAAGGCGTACCGGACGGAGAAGACCTACCTGGGGTGGATCCGCCGCTTTCTCGCGTTCTGCGTCGGGACGCCGATCGACGAGCTGTCGGAGCAGCACGTGCGCCGGTACCTCTCGTACCTGGCCGTTGAGCAGCGCGTGTCGGCCGCGACGCAGGGGCAGGCGTTCAACGCGATTCTCTATCTGTTCCGCTCGGTGCTCAATCGACAGATCGACGGCGTGCGCGAGTCGATTCGCTCGAAGCGCCCTCGGCGGCTGCCGGTCGTGCTGTCGCGGGCGGAGATCGACGCGATGTGCCGTCACCTCCACGGTCAGTTTCTGCTGATGGCGCGCGTGATCTACGGAGCCGGGCTCCGGCTTCGCGAGTGCCTCGCGCTTCGGATCAAGGACGTCGAGTTCGACCAGGGCCGGCTGATCGTGCGCTCGGGTAAGGGCGACAAGGATCGGCTCGCGGTGATGCCGCGCTCGCTCTACGACGATCTTCAGGCGCAGGTAAAGGCGTGCCGACGCATCTACGACAACGATCGAGCGCAGCACAATCCCGGTGTGCCGCTGCCGAACGCGTTTGCGGCCAAGAACCGTTCGGCCGAGACCTCGTGGCAGTGGTTCTGGCTCTTCCCGTCCGACCGCATCTCGGTCGATCCGCAGTCGGGCAAGAGCTATCGCTACCACCTGCACCCGTCGGCGCTGCAGCGCCACGTTGCCTCGGCGATCAGGGCCGCGAAGGTCACGAAGCAGGCGTCGGTCCACTCGTTGCGCCACAGCTTCGCGACGCACCTGATCGAGGCCGGCTACGACATCCGGACCGTCCAGGAGCTGCTCGGGCACTCGAATGTCGAGACGACGATGATCTACACGCACGTCGCCGTGAGCAACAAGCTCGGTGTGGAGAGCCCGCTCGACCGGCTGCCCGGCGATCAGAGACGACCCGGCCACCGGTAGCGGCCCCGCGGCGCCGGCGCGCGCGTGCCGCGCTACCAGTCGTCTCCCGACCGCGGCTCGCATTCGATGTCGGAATCGATCGACAGGTCGGGTGTGGACGCGGTGCGGAGGACCATGATGCCGTCGTCCTCGTCGGCGGTACGCGTTCGGCCGGTGCTCGTTCGTATCCACGTCGCGCCGCGCCACCGTTCCCAGCCGAGGCGTTCGTAGAAGTGGTGCTCGCCGGTGCTGAGCGCGGCGAGCTCGAAGCGTGCGATCTCAGGGACGAGCGCGCGCATCACCGCGCTGCCGTAGCCTCGGCCTTGCTCGGACGGCAGCACCGCGACGGCCTCGATGTAGCAGGCGCGAAGCTTCCGACCCGCGACCCACAGGGTCCTCGGTACGACCGACGCGTGCGCGACGATCGCGCTTCCGACGAACGCGACGGCGTGCGTCCCGC
>SKVA01000490.1 GCA_007129695.1 Spirochaetaceae bacterium
ATTCGGCGCATTCTCGGCCTGAATCTGGTAAGCTCGCACGGCGTCTACTCGTCGCGATCGGGCCATTACAAGGGGATTGTGTCGCTTCCAACCGTCGATTCACTCACCGATTCGGAGATGAAGACGCTGGGCGCGGCCGCGCCCGGGTGCACTCTGAACCGGGTGGAGGACGGGCGCGTCGTGCGCAAGTACCGGATGGAGATGCCCCCGAGGATCTACAACCTGCCCGGGATCTCCTGCAGCAACGAAGAGTGCATCAGTCATCCGAGCCATCACGAACCGGTGAGTCCCGAATTTCTGCGCTCTGGAGCGGACCGATACCTGTGCAAGTACTGCGAACGACCGCACGAGTTCGGTGAGCTGTGGTAACCGGCCGCCGTGCGCTATCGGCGGTCCTTCGGGCGGCGGCGGCGAGGTCTGCGAAACAGGCTTCCGATCCATCGGAAGAACCGGCGAATTGAGCTCCACAACCGTCGCATTGCAGACGGATTGCGTAGCCGGTCCAGCTTCAGGTACGCCTCGGCGAGTTCGTCGGTCGTCAGGTCCTTGCGCTGAGTGTTCTCATCGATCTCGAGCGCAACGCGCTCGGCGTCGTCTTCGGTATCGATGATCCGCGTCTCGATGGTCTCCCACCCGAGCTTGCGGGCGGCCTCGGTACGCCGATGCCCCGCGATCAGTTCGTTGCGGCTGTTTATGACGACCGGGTTCATGAGTCCGTGGACCCGGAGGCTCTCCATCAGCGGCGCAAGATCACCGAGGTTCTTGCGGACGCGGTTACGGATGACGATGTCGGAAACCTTTGTCTGCACGGCAACCTCGGCTTAGTCGAGTAGCGGATTTCCCGATGGGGCTTCGTCGTTCCCAACGCCGTCTGAGAGTGGAGCGTCCGCCGGGTCGTCGCCGAACGGGTCAAACCCGGACGGATCATCGCTGAAGAACGGGTTGACCGCGCCATCGGGCACCGTCAGCGGTGCCGGTCGGGCCGGTTCGTCGGGCGCGACTGGTGACACAAGATCGAGCGAGAGCACGCGGTCGCGGATCGTCGCCGCGGCGCTGACCGTGGTCGGCCGCGCCAGATTGGCGGTGATGCGTTCACGGCGTTCGTCGTGGAAGGCCTGCTGCGTGTCGAACTGCGTTGGCGCCGTACCGGAGATGAATATCTCGTTGATCGTGCGGCCGCGGTAGTCTTCGGTCGGTAGCTTGCCGGTCTCTGCGGTGACGGTGAGGTCGACGATACCGCTGGGCCTGGCAAACTCGCGGACCGGAAGGTTCGCGTGAACCTCTTTCATGTACCACGCCCAGATAGGACCGGCCGTCTGTGCTCCGGTCTGGTTGGTCCCGAGGCTGTTACTGCCGCCGCGGTCGAACCCGAGCCACACGGCGGTGGTCATGTACGGCGAGTAACCGACGACCCACGCGTCGGACCAGTTCTGCGTTGTCCCGGTCTTTCCTGCCATGGGCATTCCGCCGAATCCGCCGACAAGAAGGTAGCGGTTGCGAAGCGTCCCGTACGCCACCGTGCTCTTCAGCATGTCGGTCATCACGTACGCGGCCTGTGGCGACAGAATCTGCGCCGCCTGACCCTTGCGCGCGAGCTCCCGATTCACGTCCTGTTCGGGTGACATGATGATCCGGCCGCGGCGGTCTTCGATGTAGCGGATGCTGATCGGGATGACCTCCCGCCCGGCATTCGCGAACACGGCAAACGCCCGCGCCATGTGCATCGGGCTCACCGAGACGGTGCCCAGGCCGACCGGAAACTTGGGCTCGAATCCGCGCTGCGCCATCTGCGTTTCGTTGAGGCCGAGCAGCCGCCCCGCGGTACCGAGCCCCTCTGAAAAGCCGACCGCGTTGAGCACGCGCAGCGACACGATATTCATCGATGTAGCGAGCGCGTGGCGAACTCGGGTCATGCCGCTCCAGGTCCCCTGGAAGTTGCGCGGTGTATACGGGGTCCCATCGTTGTTCCAGAACACAACCGGCGCGTCGTTGAATGCGGTTGCCGGTGTGACCGTGCCGTTGTTTATCGCGGCGGCGTAGTAGAGCGGTTTGAACGCGCTGCCGGGAGGGCGCTGCGCGTTGACCGCGCGGTTGATCTGATTGCCAGGCTCGAACGGGCTGCCGCCAACCATCGCAAGGATGTGTCCGGTCTCGTTCTCGAGCGTGATGAGCGCCCCTTCGACGCGCGTGCGCTGCGTTACCGCCTGCTGCTGGAGGAAGACCTCGCGGCTGATCTGGCGCATAGCGTCCTGCTCGGTCCGGTCGAACATGAGTGATGTCATGTCCAGGATCGGGGCGAGCTGGGTGCGAAACTGGATCGCTGCACGCTTCTGGTCGCGGCTGGTCCCGACAGCCATGTTCTCGATGTCGAAGCCGAGCGACAGCATATCGACGATCGGCACGTAGCGGTCGATCCGGCTTTCACGGGTCGCCTGATTCTGGCGGTACGTCTCGTTAGCCGACTGGATTCCGTCCCACAGCTGGCGCTGGGCCACCCGCTGGTAGTCGAGGTCGAGCGTCGTGTACACGCGGTAGCCGTCGGTGTAGATGTTCGCCGCGCCAAGCAAGAGCTCGTCCTGGAGCCGGATCCGCACGTGTTCGCTGAACCACGGAGCCGGATCGCGCTCGCGCCGCTCAAGGAACGCGCCCGTGGTGGCGCTACGCGTGAAGTCGTGATTTGCCCAGTACGTTTCGAAGCTCTCGTCAGCCTCCTCCTGCGTCGTGTACCCGAGCGCGACCATCTGATTGAGGATAAGGCGCTGGTGGCTCCTTGCGTACTGCGGGTTCGCGATCGGCGAGTAGGTCTGGAAGCCAGGGCTGGACAGCTGGAGAATCAGGAGCACCGCTTCGGCGACCGTGAGGTCGGTGGCGGGTTTGCTGAAGTAGAAGCGGCTTGCGGCTTCGATCCCGTACGTGCCGTGCCCGAATGGCATCCGGTTCAGGTACTCTTCAAGGATCTGGTACTTCGTGAAGTGGCGCTCGAGCTGCAGCGCCCACCACAGCTCGACGAGCTTCCGTGTGATCGTCACGCTCTGGTCGGTGTACATCATCTTCGCAAGCTGCTGCGTGATCGTACTGCCGCCGGAGAAGTAGCCCGAGCGGTTGCCGGTGACGAACTCCAACCCGATATTGACCGCCGCCGCTCCCATCCGCACCAGGTTGAAGCCACGGTGCTGGAAGAACGCGCGATCTTCGCGCGTGACCAGCGCGTAGATCACGTGGCGCGGAACTTCCTCGATCGAAACGGGCGTGCGCTTCTCTGCAGCGAACAGCTCGGTGATCTGACGGCCGTTGCGGTCGATGAGGACGGTCGGGAGCGCGAGCTCGGTGTCGGTCGTCCGGGAGATCTCGTCGATGTTGCGCACCGACGCCACTGCCAGACCGACTGTAACGCCGATGACAGCGCCGAACACGACAATTACCGCAATCAGAAACAGGAGGACTACTCGTCGTCCGCCGGAGAATCGCATTACTCAAGGGTACGCAGGTGGGCGAAGCGTGTCAATGAGACGCTCCGGTGACAGTAGGACGCGGCGTTGCCAAAAAAAAGACCGGTACCCGAAGGTACCGGCCCAACCGTTAGGTCGCCGATCGCACACATAGTAAACTGGGAGGGGAACTATAGTGCACAACCGACATCCCCATTATCGTCTCACGACGAGAATTACTTGATCTCTTCTACAGCGATGTCGATCAAAATCGACATCGAGTAGCGGCGGCCTTCGTCGACCCGGAATCGTCGGGTGATCGAATAGTCGCCCACCAACACCACTATTGTATGCTCTCCCGGAGGAACCGTAAAGTCCCCACGTGCGCCGTCGAGCGGCGTGCCGTTCAGGTAGACCTGTGCGTCGCGCGGTGCGGTGTAGGCGACCCTCGCGAGCGCGATCTGAAGCGGGATCGTCAGTCTGGTCTCCCGGCCCTGTTCGACTCCAACGGTAACCGCGTGGTCGATATACTGGCGCGACGACAGCACGACCCGGTGCAGGCCCGGGGGGAGCAGGTACTCCTCTGCTACGGTAACATCCGTGCCGTTGATCGCGAGCGTGAATCCCGGTGCGCGCAGCGTGTCGGTAATAGAGGCCCCGTCCTCAAGCTGATACGTGACCCGTAGCGAGCCGATGTTCAGGAGGACCGGCCGGACGGTGACCTGGAAGTCGGCGTCGCGGAGCGCCGGGCTCAGGCCCTTCATGCGCGGGATGACCGATAGCGCGATCGGGAACTGGCCGGCCGGGACGATGCGGCTCGGCTGCATGATCGCCGCCGATCCGGCGGCCGGTGCGTCGTTCGACACGCGAATCTGGTAGAAGGTTCGCCCCGAACGCACCAGCGGCTGCGCGAGCAGTACGTCCCCGACCGCCTCGGCGATGCCGCTGCGATCGGTTTCGTTGATTGGCGCTATCACCGTCAGGTGGACTGCGCCCGCCAGATCGCCTACCGGCGCGGGGCTCAGGAGCTCGATCTCCAGAGCCCCGATGAACCGCGCGTCGTCGCCCAGAGAGACAAGCAGGACGCTCTCCACGCCCAGAACAGCCGTCTGCGGGCCGGATGCTGCGTCCACGCGTAACTCGACCCGTGGACCGCGGAGGGTCTCTGCGGCGAGCGTTCCGTGCAGCGCAAGCGCCAGCATCAGCAATCCGGGTAAACGGCGCATTGTACTCCTATGGGAGGAGGGGGAGCGGATCCCGGTGGCGCCCTCCCTGGATGATCTCAAAATGCAGGTGCGCGCCGGTCGTCATGCCGGTGCTGCCCACTGTACCGATGATCATACCCGAAGCGACCTCCTGGTTCAAGACAACCCTGATCTCCGCCAGGTGGCCGTACACCGTCACGAAGCCTCCCGTGTGTCGGATGCGTACCAGGTTACCCAGGACCGGATCGACGCCGGCCTCTGACACCGTTCCCCCCCGGGCTGCGAGCACCGGCGTCCCTTCCGGTGCCGCGAAGTCGACTCCGCGATGAAACACCCAGTTGCTCGTGAACGGATTCGTCCGCGGCCCGAACGGCGACGTCAATCTGCCGTTCGGGACCGGGTGTCGGAACAGCAGCCCTAGAAACGATCGCCGTTCGTCTGGAAGAAAGTCATCACCAGCGTAGAACCGGTACGGCCGCGTGCCGGTCTCGCTCGGAATCGAGTAGATCAGCGCCGGAGTATCCGATCGAAGCGAATGCATGATGTGTTGCAGGTCGGTCTGCGGCGACAGCGGGACGAACACGCCCGGTATGTTCGGCAGGATGATCACCTCGCGTCCGTCGAGTGAGGGCCCTGTCAGGTCATTGACCGTCGCTACGGCGCTGTACGGGATCGACAATCGCGCCGCGACCGCGAACAGCGTCTCGCCGTCGCGCGGCGCGTACGTGAAGAGCGTGAGCGCCGGAAGCGGTTCTCCGCGGGCGGCGCTGCGGTAGAACTCCTGCATGTCGAACTGCTGTTGCCGAAAGAGCGCGTCGGATGCGTCAAGCCGCTCTATGCGCGGCAGCTCCGATGCGAAGACGACCGTGGCTGCGAGCAGCCCGGCAAGGAGTACGCTAGCGAAGATTGCTCGGGTCACGGAGTCTGCCTCGGCGCCGAACAATCGGTACGACCAGGATTGCGCCGATCGCGCCGATCAGCAGCGGCGTGTAGAGCCTGGTACGCGTTGCGATCCACCACAGCGGCCACGCAAGAATCAGCCCTGCGACAAACGCAGCGGCGATGGTCACCAGTAGTCCGATCCCCGACCTGATCAGCTTCACCGCGCCGCATCCAGGAGGTCACGCTGCTGCCGGTACCGCGCTGCGCGTTCGGGTTGGGCGCGCTCTGTTTCAAGCTCCTCCAGGAGCTCGAGCAGCTCGATCGACGGCGCGACCAGGCCGATGCTGACGGTCACGTACAGCGACCGCTCCAGGTAGTTAACCGCCGCAGAGATACGGCCGAGGCGTCTCGAAATCAGACCGAGCGCCCGCAGATCGGCGGCGATCCCCACGCTGTTCTCCATCTGTTTGTCCAGCTCGAGCGCACGTTCTGCCTCCGTGAGCGCGCGCTCGTACTCGCCTTGACGCGTCAGGATCGACGCCAGCAGGAAGTGGTTCGCCGCTAGCTCGGAGTGCAGCCGCGCCGACGCGTTGAGCGACATCGCGTCGCCCAGGTACCGTTCTGCTCCGCCGAAATCCCCGCGCCGGGCTGCGACCGACGCGCGGTTGTGGAGCAGGATCGCGTGGTCGGCGGGAGCGGTGTCCGTGGTCCGGTGCGTGTCCGCCGTGTCCAGGTAGGCTAGTGCGCGGTCAAGATCGCCCGTGCGCGCCGCCGCCTCCGCCAGATTCGTGGCGCTCTGCAACAGAATCCGCGCGTTACGCGTCTCGTCTGCGATCGCGTACGCGACCGCGAATGCATCCGTCGCGTGGTCGATCTGCCCGACCGCCAGATAGACGCGGCCGATCGAGTTGTGCGCTCCTGCCGCGCCGTCGCGATTGTCGATTGAGTTGTTGAGCCGAAGCGCCTGCTCAAAGAACTGTAGCGCAAGATCGTAATTTCCCTGGCGGAAGTAGCGATTGCCGAACTCGGCGTTCTGCGCCGCCTGATTGCGAACATCGGTGACCTGGTCGGGAACGCGCGGCGCGGTCGAGCACCCGCCGACGGCGAGAAGCAGCGCGCCGATAAGCCCGCACGCTCGAAGCAGTCGCAAGGCCACTACGCGACCCATCGTCGTCAAGATCACCTAAAACTCTCCATCACGAATGCCCTGAAACGTGCTCGGCTGCTCGCGGACCGGCGGGATGCCGCCGCGCAGCAGCGGGTTGTTCCGCAAACCCAGGAGCACATCCTGACCGGTATTGAGCGCCGCGCGGCCTTCTTCGAGCAGCGTTGCGATCTGCGGTTGCGCGGTGTTCAGGTAAGCGGTGAACCGCGACAGCTCGTCGAGCGTCTGCGACAGCCCCGCTATGGTCAGATCGAGCGCCGCAACGGTCCCTGTGATCTGGTCGAACAGAACGTTGTCGTCGTCGAGCAGCGTTGCGATGCTCCCCGACGGGTCGAGCAGCCGCGGTACAAGCCCGGTCGGGTCGCGCAGTTGCGCGGTGGTCGCCTCCAGGTTCGATGTGATCGAGTTCAGGTCTTCGAGGACCAGATCGGCCTGAGCCGCTGCGCTGTCGATCACGACCGATACTCGCGCGACCGCACGCTCGACTTCGGCAACGGTCGACTCGAGCCCCGTCAGGATTCCGGCTACCGGTCCGGCCGACTGACCGAGCAACGCCAGGTTGATTTCGTCGGTGAGCTCGACGACGTTCGCCATCACGATATCCAGGTTCAGCAGGATCGGCTCGACCTGCGCGACGATCTGTGCGATCGGGTCGGCTGCTCGCAGTACGATGACCTCGTTTGCGGTACGCCACTGGAGCGCTTCTTTGGAGTCGTACGTCGGGATCCGGCTCGCTTCCGGGAGCGGAGGGGTCGGCGCGCGGCCCTGGTGCAACACAATCTGCCCGCCTCCGAGCGGGCTCGACACGATCTGGATGATCGATCGCTGGCGCACCTGCTCTATGTACTCCTCCTGGATCGTGAACCTGACGTCGACGTTGTTTGCAGCGGTCAGAGAGATCGATGTAACGCGTCCGATCGTGAAGCCACGGAAGGTGACGGCCATGCCGACCGACACGTCGCGCGCGTCGTCGATCAGCGCGTAATACTCGTAGTTCCGCCGGAACCAGCGCTGGTTGGAGCCCATCAGCACCAGGAGCGCCACGGCGGCGGCGATCGCCAGCAGGATGAACACCCCAACCGCCTGATTCGCGAACCGATACCGCAGTTTCATGCGACCTCCACTCTAGCGCACGCCGGGCGTGCAGTCAATTCGAGTCTACGACAGCAACAGATCATCCGCGTCGTCCACAGGTTCGGGACCGCCTTCCGATTGGTCGCCGTCCGGCCGTCGGTCGTTCGTCGCGATCGACGGGTCCAACAGATCGAGTATATCGCCCGCGTACGTGGCGGTTTCGCTCAGCACGTCGGTCAACACGCGCACGACGTCGCGATCGGTCGAGCGCACGACCTCTCTCATTGGCCCTGACGCGATCACGCGGCCGTGCGCGACGACGACGAGGTTGTCGGCGATCTGGCTGGCCAGCCGCGGATCGTGGGTTACCGCGATGATCGTTCGGCCACGCTCCTTGAGCGTTCGCAGCGCACGGAACATGAGGTCGCTGCGCTCTCCGTCGACCGAAGTGGTCGGTTCGTCCAGAAACACGAGCTCGGGATCCACGATCAGCGCCCGGATGAACGAAACGACTTTGCGCTCGCCGGCCGACACCTGCGCTGGTCGAAGTTCGAGCCTCTTGCGTGCACCGAGTTCTTCGACCTTCTGCGCGACGATCCCGTCGATCTGCTCCCGGTCAAGATCGGGACGGTGGTAGCGTAAGGGCAGCTCGATATTCGCGCGCAGCGTCATGTTCTGCCAAAGCGCGCCATCCTGGAACACGAAACCGGTTCGTGAACGCAGTCGTTCGACCTCACGGTCGTTGCTGCGGGCGAGATCGGTACCCAGGATGCTGACGCTGCCGCGATCGGGTACAACCAGGCCCGCGCCGGTCTTCAGAAGCGTGCTCTTGCCCGATCCCGAGAACCCCATGATGACCGTACACCGACGGACCGGAAACCAGAGCGTGACATCGGCGAGGACCGCCTCACCCTCATACGATACCGAGACTCCGTCGAGGGCGCATGCGGTTTCATTCTGCGCAGGTCGTTCGTTCATCGTCGATTCCATCGCTGACCTACAGGTAGTACACGAGCGTCAGCACCGCGTTCGCCAGGATCAACAGCGTGACGCTGTGCCCGACCGACTTTATGACCGCAACGGGTATCTCGGTCGACGAGCGTTCGATTGCGAGCCCGTGGAACGTCGCGACGAACGATATGATCGCGCCGAACACCACGCTCTTCACACAGCTCGACACTATGTCGACGAGCGCGATCGTGCCCAGCAGCCCCGAAGAGTACTCGGCGAACGAGATCGGGTTCACGAACTGCGTGACCAGGAACGACCCGGCGAGCCCGAAGATGTTGAAGTAGAGGTTCAGCACGAAGGTGCTGACCGTCACGCCGATGAACCGCGGCACGACCAGGTGGCGGATCGGGTTGATTCCGGTTGCGGTGTACGCTTCGATCTCGTGGCTGACCACCATGTTGCCCAGATCGCTCGCGATTGCCGTCCCCGATCGCGCGGCGACGATGAGTGCGGTCAGGATCGGACCGAGCTCGCGCGTGATCACGACGATCAGGATGTTGTAGATCAGCTGTCCCTGACCGAACTGCGGCAGGATGCTCAGGCCCTGGATCACGATGACCGCGCCGATCCCCAGACTGATCGTCGCGATCACGTTCAGCGCATCGACGCCCGTGAACAGGATCTGCATCGTGAGGACCTTCGCGGTCGCCCTCCGGTTCGTCACAAACCGACCCGTCTGCCGAAGTATTTCTACGACGAAACCGATCGCGTAGAGCGCCCGCGCAACGCGATCGATAGCGCGGCTTCCTATCTGTTCAACGACGCGCACCGGCACGCTCCCGTATACGATCGTAGACGGCATCGTCGATCGCAGCGTCGCCTGGCCCGTATCCAAGCCGGCGGTCACCCGAGGCCGGACCATGGAAGTCGCTACCGGCCGTCACGATGAGTTCGAGTTCGTCGGCGAGCGCCGCGAGCTGGTGCGCCTCCTCAGGGTCGATACGCGCGTGGTATGCCTCGATCCCGTCGAGCCCCTCGGACTTCCAGCGACGAAGCTGCCGCTCCATATCGTCCCACTCCAGGCGCAGCGTCTGCGGGTGCGCTATCACGGCGACCCCGCCCGCGGCGTGGATCGCAGCGCACGCCGCGCCGACCGACGGTGACTCTTTGCGTTCGTAGAACGGTCGTCCGTCGCCTATCAGGCGGTCGTACGCCTCCTGTAGCGACGACGTGACGCCTTTGTTGAGCAGCAACTGCGCGAAGTGCGGCCGTCCGACCGTATCGTGACCCGACAGCTCGGTGAGCTCGTGGTACGTGATCGCGATCCCCGCCTGCTGCATCATCTTCACCATCGCGAGATTCCGTCGTTTGCGCGCAGTCAGCGAGTGCTCGAGGCGGGCGCGTACGTGGCCGGTCCAGCGCCGCAGATCAAGCCCCAGCAGGTGAAACACGCCGGGAGTCCAGTCGACCTCGAGCTCGATACCCGGTATGAGAGTGATCCCGAGCGACTTCGCCGCGCGCAGCGCCTCATCGATCCCTGCGACCGTATCGTG
>SKVA01000403.1 GCA_007129695.1 Spirochaetaceae bacterium
TCGAGGTCGGGCCCGTCGTACATCGAAACAACCGGAAACGCGAGGCGTCGTGTTGCACAACGCGCCACCGGACTGGCCACCGTACGGAAGCGCCGCTGGTTGAGCAGAATGACCGAGGCGTACCCGTGGCCAATGAGCTCTCTTGAGCGGCCGAGTCGCGCCATCGGGACTACGTCGCCGGCGGCGCCCTGAAGGAATAGCGTGGGGCAGCCGAACTCGGCCGACAGCGTGCTTCGCATCGCGTGCACCCAGTCGGCCGAGACCGCGTACCGCGCATCGTCGGCTCCGCACACCGGGTGGCACGCAAGGTTCACCACGGTAGCCACGAAGCGGTTGCCCCTGCGAAACCGGAGAACCGTCACCCGCTCATCGATCGGCCGCTCGGAGAGGCGGTCACCCGCAGCTTCGGGAAAGAGGAAGTGCGTCTCGGTCGCTTCCGCCCCGGCCGCAAAACGCCGGTTGAACGCGAATCCTGCTGCACGCACCGTCAGCGTCTCGAGCGTCGACTCCTCTTCGTCGGCAATCGCGTTCTGGACCGCCTGAGACAGCGCCCCAACAAGGATGCGCAACGCATCCTCCTCCGGGGGCTGAACGGCCAACCGTGGGTCGTAACTGCGCGAGCGCGACAGGATCGGACCGAAGTGTGTGTGCGACGCGCACAGGTGGACCTGATCGGCAGAAGTGCCGGCGATCCCGGCAACTCGGGCACGAAGGGGCCCGGCCACCGTGACGTCGACCCCCAGGCAGTCGATGGAGACGATCACCACACGACCGGCGTCGGACCTGATTGAGACGGCCGCCACCAGGAGCGGGTCTCGGACCGACTCTGCGGGCCTGTCGCGATCGGCGTAACCCGCGAGCATGACGGGCACGTTCGGGGTCATAGCCGCCGAAGCGGCTCCGACGATCATCGTCTCTCGCATGGTGACCTACCTTGATCCAACCACGAACGACTCGGGGTGTCGGGCGATCAGCGCGAGCGTGCGCTCGGAGTCGAGCGGAAGCTGGACCGCTTCTCCGGTGACCGCAGAGATCTGGGCCGCCCAGCCGACCTCCGCAACCTGCGCAGCACCGTCAAACCCGAGCGGCGACCGCTTTCCGGCTTGCACACACTCGATGAAGTGGGCGACCGACTGGCCGGTCTGGTGCTCGAGGACGTTGCCCGAGTCCGGTGTGGTGGTGTCCTCAGGCCAGGGCGTCACGCCCTCAGCGCGGCAGCGCTCGGTATCCAGCGGGTAGATCCAACGGCCGGCCCCTTGTGCCCCCCCGGCTGCGGAACGACCGCCGACTTCGGGTGTCATCCATTGACGAACCTTCCGCGACCGGTCGGCAAACGAGTCGAACACGAGTGCGCCCGATGTGCCCTGAATGCTGTGAAACGCGTCGTAGCCGTACGGCGAATCGATGTCACCGAAAAGGAACCCGCATGCCCCGCTGTCAAAACTCACCTGGATGTTCCAGACTGGGTGCGCCTCGAACGGCCGGTTGAGCGCGCGAAGCGACGTCGCGTAGACCGCGGCCGGTTTCGCCTGAGGCTGCATGGCAAAGAGCATGACCGAAATGCCGTGGTTTATCCCCATGCCGATGGCGTCGCCCATGACGCTTCGCTGGAGCTTCCAGCCGCGGTCGCCGCTGGTGTTGATCGAGTGTCGGTAGTTGACCTGAATCTGGGTCACGGTGCCGAACGCGCCGTCGGCAACCATCCGGCGCAGCCGCTGTTCGAACTCGTCAAAGTAGAGGATGTAGTCAACGTAGGTCGTGAGGTGAGGCCTGGCCCGGGCGAGCTCGACCTGCCGCAGGTGTTCGTCGAACCGGATGGACGGCGGCTTTTCGCAGAACACGTGTTTGTCCGCCTCGAGCGCAGCGATCGACTGGGAGCCGTGCGTCCCATTGGGACCGCAGAGAAACACTGCGTCGATCGACGCATCCTCGACGAGCTCCTCATAGGTAGCAGCAACGGGGAGATCGGGAACCGCGACCTGTGCGAGCGCCTCGCGTGCTTTCCTCACGTTCGGCTCAAAGACCGATACAACCTGCGCGCAAGGATGCTCGGTGAGGCGGCGGAGCATCGTCGTGCCCATCCACCCCGTGCCGACAAAGCCGAACCGCACAGGCCGGGGTCCGCTCACGGGGTTCCCGCCTGCACGGGCGACAACAGGAGATCCCCGGCGTGTTCGGCGGCCTTGCGGTACGCAAGGGCGTACCGGGTGATCGCCTCCTCATCATCGTGCTTGAACCACGGCACTCCCAGGACGCGCTTCGCGAGCGTCTCGCTCACGGGAAGCGATCCAGAACCCTGGCGCACGTCACGCTGGCCAAAGGCGACTGCGGTGGGCTCTCCCTGGCCGAAGATGTCGGCCTCATGGAAGAACGGGTGGAGGTGGAGCGCGCTGTTGAGGCCCGGCGTGCACATGGGCACTCCCTCCGCCACCACCGCCTCGCAGAACCGCTCGATCTGAAGACCGCCGAGCTCCTCCGGGCAGTAGAGCCCGCGGGCAAAGTACCAGCCGCCCATCGTCGAGTCGTTCAGATCGATCCGATGCGGACGCAGCCCCGGCACACCGTCCAGAAGCGACCAGAAGCGGTTCATCGCCGATTGGATCTCCGCGATACGGCGTGGGTACGCCGCGAGTTGAACGCGACCCATCGCCGAACACGTCTGGTTGATGCGGTGCTTCACCGCGCCGAGCGGGAGCCCGCGAAACCGTACGAGACTCTCTTCGGTCACGACCTGGTCGGCCGGGTTGAAGTTGGACGCCACGCCGGTCCGTTCATAGTGGCCAAAGGAGACGCAGCGCTCGTAGAGGTGGCGGTCGTCGGTGGTGATCATCCCGCCCTCGCCTATAGCTAGCGACTTGCCTCCCATTAGGCTCGCCGCGGCGATGTCGCCGATCGTGCCTGTCATCCTGCCCTTGTAGAGCGCACCATGCGCGTGCGAGTTGTCCTCGATCACACGGACGCCGTGTTTCCGGGCGATAGCGAAGATCCGGTCGTAGTCGGCCGGGTGCCCGGCGTAGTTCACGACGACGATCGCCTTCGTCCGCGGGCCGATTCGATGCTGGATATCGATAGGGTCGATACAGAGCGATTCTGGATCGACGTCGGCGAAGTTCACCGTTGCGCCAAGGGTGAGCGCGGGGGCGGCGCTCGCCCAGTACGTAATGCTCGGGCAGATGATCTCGTCGCCGGCGCCGACCCCGCACGCCCACATCGCGGCCAGGAGCGCTGCGGTGCCGTTGCACGTTGCCAGCGCGTACTTCGATCCTTGCCACGCGGCGTACTCGGTCTCAAAGAGCTTCGTGATATCAGTTCCCGATGTGGTGCCTGCGCGGAGGACCGCGATGACGGCCGCCTCGTCTTCGCTGGTGACGATGGGCCAGTGGAAAAGCGCGTCGTTGTGCGTGGCCGGTACAGCGGGGGTTCCGCCGAAGAGTGCCAGGCAGCCTGAACTGGCGGTGGTTGTCTTGGGCATCGTTCCTCCTCGTCGCTGCGCGTACGGCAGGGCGTGACACCGCCACTATAACAGGTTCGGCGCGCGCCCGTACACGCATCAGGTGGCGGGTGGCACGCGCTCTGGACGGTTGTTGACAGCCGCCAGACAGCACGACACGATACATCGATGACGCGACGTGAGAACACGCTGCGGGCCATCCGCTACGAGCGGCCCGAGACCATTCCGATGGCGTTCCATCTGAACGCCGCGTGCTGGAATCATTACGATCAGGCCGCACTGCAGGACCTCATGGAAGCCCACCCGATCCTCTTTCCCGGCTTCGAGCGACGAACGCGCGTGGAGCCGGCCTACCTGCTGAACCAGCATGCGGACGTCCCGTACACCGACCCGTGGGGCTGCACGTGGCGGACGTACGACGACGGGATCACCGGTTCGGTGACCGGTCACCCGCTCGCCGACTGGAGCTCGTTCTCATCGTACCGGGCACCCGACCCCGAGCTGACCGACGGCACCTATCCAGTGGAGTGGCAGAAGATCCGGAAGAGCGTCGTCGACGCGAAAGCTCGGGGTGAGCTCGTGTCGGGAGGACTGCCGCACGGGCACACGTTCCTCAGGCTCCAGGACATACGCGGCTACGAGAACCTGATCTTCGACCTGATCGACGGAGAACCGCGCGTGATGAAGCTCATCGCGATGGTGGAGGAGTTCAACGCGGGCTACGTCCGGCGGTGGCTCGACCTGGAGCCCGACCTGATGAGCTTTCCGGAGGACCTGGGGATGCAGGTGGGCCCGATGATATCGCCCGATCTCTTCCGCCGCTCCATCAAGCCGGTGTATCAGAGGCTCATGGCCCCGGCGCGCGAGCAGGGATGCATCGTCCACATGCACTCCGACGGCGACATCCGGTCGCTCGTGGACGACCTCATCGACGGCGGCGTCGAGGTGATCAACCTCCAGGACCTGGTCAACGGCATCGACTGGATCGCCTCACGTTTCCGGGGCAGGGTGTGCGTCGACCTGGACGTGGACCGTCAGCGGATCACCGCGCTCGGCACGCCTGCGGAGATCGACGCGCTCATCCGCGAGGAGGTCGAGACGATCGGCACGCCGCACGGCGGGCTCATGATGGTCTACGGGCTCTACCCCGGCGTCCCGCTCGCGAACGCAGCCGCGGTGATGGACGCGATGGAACGGTACGCGGGGTACTACTCGTAGGGCCCGAGCCGCGGCGGCACAAGCCGCTGCGCGTTCTTCGACAGCACCTGCTCCATCACCTCCGACGCGAGCGGGAGCGCGTGGAGGAACTCCAGGAGGTCCCCTCCGTAATAGTCGCGCCCAAAGAGAAAGCGGTCGGCGAAGGTTGTGAGAAGCTGGGCCGACAGATCCGGATCGCGCCTGAGCGCGTGTAGCGCCGATCCGGCCGAGAGGTCGGCCCAGAGATTCGGGTGCGTCTCGAAGAGGCGGAACAACCGCCCGCCCGGTGCGACCGGACCCGACGGATAGACCTCCGGCGACGCGTCGGCATCACCGGATATCTCCCGCCAGAAGCCGGGTGCGTGGCCGATGAAGATCGTGTCCGGGCACGCGACCAGAGCTCGCTCGAGGTTCTCCGTCGTTCCGCCGTACCACGCCTGGTAGGTCAGCTTCCCGGTCTCGCGGTCGGCGATCCACGGCGGGTCCAGGTGGAGGACCACCGGGCAGCCGAGACGCCCTGCGACGCGGAAGAGCTCGATACAGCGAGGGTCGTCAATGAGCATGCGGAACTTCCACTCGCCGCAGACCCGCACACCGTGCATCGCGACCGCGTTCTCGAACCAGACGCACGCGTTGCTGACCCGCGGATCCGGGCAGTAGCCGGGCACGAAGCGGTCGGGATACCGGCGGCACGCGGCGAGCACGTCGGAAAGAGGCAGCCCCGGATGCGACCCGTCGGGCCGCAGGTGCTCGGGGTTGAGCGCCTTGAGGTAGCTCAGGGTATCTTCGGGAGGCGGGTTCTCCCACGTCAGGAGCCACGCCCGGTCGATTCGGTGCTCGTCCAGATCGGCGACGAGTCCATCCTCGTCGCGTCGGTGCCAGCGCACGTGCTGGTGGGTGTCGATGATCATGCCCTCTCCTCCGCGCCGAAGCGCCTACTTCAGGTACGCAGCCTGAACCTTCGCGAGCGCCGCGACCACGTCGTCGGCGTCGGCCTGCGTCCAGTCCTCGTGGAACATGAGCTGCATGCACACCGAATCGGTCGCCTCTATGTTCGGGAGCGGCCAGTCGGCCGGCGCGGTTCGGGCCGACGCAAGGAGACCGGGGGCGTACGACCGCGGATCCGTCGCCCACGGCGAGCGAGCGGGGATGTACGGGTACCCGGGACTGACCGGGATCCCCTCCGCGCGGAGCGCCGCGCAGAACGCGTCGCGGTCAACCTTCAGGCGCGCCGGGTCAATCCTGATGAGCATGAACCAGAACGAGGCCTCCGTCTGCGGCGGCTCGTCGATTACGGACACCGCTGCAAGATCGCGCGCGCACGCATCGATGACCGACCGGGCGATTGCCCGTCGCCGTCGAACGACCTCCGGAAGCTTCGCGAGCTGTACCCGGCCGATCGCCGCGTGGAGTTCGTCCATGTTGCAGTTAAGCGCGGGGACGACGTTACCCGTCGGGTTTTCGATCCCGAACGGCTTGCCGCGATCGGCGTGTCGACGGATCGCCCAGTACCTGGCCTCATCGCGAGTGAAGACAACGCCCCCCTGCCCTCCAGTCATGTGGTGTTTCCCGAACATCGTGGAAAAGACGGCGATGTCGCCCGATGTCCCGACGGGACGACCTTTGTACCGGGCCCCGTGCGCCTGCGCGCAGTCCTCTATGACCGGGATGCCCTTCGATGAGGCTATCGCGACGATCGGGTCGATGTCGGCCGGCGACCCGGCGATGTGCGCCACGACGATCGCTCGCGTCCGCGGGCCGATGCGCGCTGCGATCTGGTCGGCGGCGACATTGTACGAGCCGGGCGCACAGTCAGCCGGCACCGGCAGCTGGTTCGCGAGCGCCACCGGCATCACGCCACCGGGGTCGCTCACCGCCGGGACGATCACCTCTCCGAGCGGCTCGAGCTCGAGCGATCGAAGCGCGACCCAGACCGCGTTCGTCCCGCTGTTGACCGCGTCGGCGAAGCCACCTCCGAGCGACCTGGCGAAGTCGCTGCAGTACGCCTCCTCCTCAGGTCCGTTGTACCCGAAGACTCCGTGCCCGTCGGCCTCGGCCCGGTCGAACATGGCGTTCAGCGCAGCCTGCTCGTCCGGACCCATGAGTCGCCGGAGCGGAAACGGCGCCGAGCGAACCGGCGCCCCCCCATCGATCGCGAGCGTACTCATCCGGTCCTCCTCAACCGAAGCGTCGCTCATGGCGGCAAGTTTTGCAAGCCCTGCGCGCGCCGCGCCCAGACTTCGGGTCGAACGTTGCGCGAGAACCGGTGTACACTGTCGGCGCCACGATGGCTGAAGGGGGGCAGATGACCCGCGTCGAACTGACCATGGATGCGCCTGTAGCGGTCGCGCTCTCGGCTCCCGGGGAGACGCGCTGGGGGCACCACCAGTTCCCGGCGCTGAGCCGTCTGCCCGACGGCAGCATCCTCCTCGTGTACTCGGACGCCGAAGACGCGTCGGAAGCGCACGGAGTACCCGCGCCGTGGTACCGATCGACCGACGGTGGCGCGAACTGGTTGTCCTCTGGAAGCGGCATCGAGCCGACGCGTCCGCACTACGCGGTCTCCCGCGTGTTTGGCGGTGAGTACCTGGTGGTACCGGCAACGCGGTACCTGGACGTGGCGGTCGACGGAATCGAGCTGCCCGAGCCCGTGAGTACCGGATTCACCTATCAGAGGACGTACTCGTACCGGTGTTCCGATCTCCCGGTAGCGACGCGGGAGTACTTCGGGCTTCTCCCTGCACGGCGCTGGCAGCCGAATCGCACCGAGTGGGAGGCGAGCACGGTCGCGTACGACACGACCGCGCTGGTCGCACGGCGACGAGGTGAGAGTACGCTCCTGCCGCGGACGTTCTTCGAACGCGCCGTCGTGCCGTTCGCAGACGAGCTCCTCTACGCGGACTACCGCGCGCAGTACGCACGCGACGACGGGTCGGTCGCGACGAAGGGATACTCGTCGCTCATGGTATCGACCGACAACGGCCGGTCGTTCGCGCGAAGAACCACGATCGCGATCGACCCCGACGACAACGACCTCATGGGTGAGCCCGCGCTCTCCCAGACAGCCGACGGACGGCTCGTCTGTGTGTTGCGGCGAACCGACCACGTCCAGAAGCCGATGTGCATCGTCTGGTCGGACGACGCCGGTCGGACCTGGAGTCGGCCGGCCGACCTCTTCGAGTTCGGCGTGTGGCCGTGTCTCCTCCTTCTGGGAAACGGCGCGCTCGTGCTGAGCTACGGGCGTCCGGGGGTTCATCTGGCCGTGGACGCCGACGGGACCGGCGCGCGGTGGACGTCGCACGCGGCGGTGATCGAGGGCGACCACTCGGCGATCCAACGGCACAGCTGCGGGTACACGAGCCTCCTCGCGCTCGACGACGAGACGTTCCTGCTCGCGTACTCCGACTTCCGCTACGACGCGGGGGAGCGTGAACCGTACAAGGCGATCCTGGTCCGGCGCGTACACGCGCGGAGGACCGAGTGAGCGTGCCGATAGCGATCGGCGACCGGCTCGAGCTGTTCGTCGACACGCGGCTCGTCGACCGGATGGAAGCGGTCTCGCTGCGCCTCCACGAGCCGCACCCGGCACCGCTTCCCGCGAGCCCGCTTCCGATCGCGTACACGACGGTGATCGCCGACGCCGGCCGCTTCCGCGCGTGGTTCCGGAGCATCGACCCCGACTACTCGGGCGACCGGTTTGACGGCAACGCCGGTGAGGCGACCTGGTACGCGGAGAGCCGCGACGGGCACGAGTGGGAGTCCGCGCGAAACGCGGTCCTCCGGGAGTCGCCGTTCTCGCACAACTTCGCGCCGTTCATGGACGACCGACCGGGGGTGGCGGCGGACGAGCGGTTCAAGGCGCTCGCGGGGCTCCACGACCGCGCAATAGCCGATCTCAGGGAACGCGCCCCCGGACTGGTGTCGCCCGCGACTCGTGGCGGGCTGTACGCGTTCGGTTCGCCCGACGGGTTCGAGTGGCGGAAGCTGTCGGATGATCCGGTGATCCCGTCGCGGGCCGCCGGGGAGTTCGGCTTCGATTCGCAAAACGTGTCGTTCTGGTCGCACGCCGAAGGATGCTACGTCTGCTTCCTGCGCACGTGGGAAACGCGGCACGGACAGCTTCGAACGATAAGCCGTTCGACCTCCACCGACTTCGGGTCGTGGACCGACCCGGTTCCCACACACGCGAACCTGCCCGGAGAGCATCTCTACACGAGCGCGACCCGCCCCTACTTTCGCGCCCCGCACCTCTACCTGTCGTTTCCCACGCGGCTCGTCCCGGACCGGGGCGACTCGACCGACATCCTCTTCATGTCGATGCGCGCGGGGGAGTCGACCCACGCGCGGCTGTTCACCGAGGCGTTCATCCGCCCCGGCCCCGACCCGGCCCGGTGGGGAAACCGCGCGAACTACGTCGCGGACAACGTCGTGCCCACCGGACCCGCGGAGCTGTCGATCTACCACAAGAGCGGACACCGCTACACGCTTCGGACAGACGGCTTCGTCTCGGCGCGCGCGGGCGCCGACACCGGAGAGCTCGTGACCGTGCCGATCACCTTCGACGGAGACGAGCTGTTGGTGAACGCGAGCACAACTGCCGCGGGGAGCCTGCGTGTGGAACTGCAGCATCCCGGCGGCGCGCCAGTCGAAGGGTTCTCGCTTGCCGACTGCCGGCCGATCACCGGCGACGGCGTGGAGATCGCGGTGCGCTGGGAAGGCGCCCCAAAACTCGCGCGTCTCGCGGGCGCGCCGGTCAGGCTACGATTCGCGATGCGCGAGTGCGACCTCTACTCGTACCGGTTCAGGAACGGGACGCGCGCGGGATCGATCCCGTCGACCTTCAGGATGTTCCGTCCGAGCGGCCGCCTGTTCACCGTACTCACCTGGATCCCCTCGCTCACCGGGCTGTAGATGAACTGGAAGTCGGTGTCGCGGTTTCGGTAACGGATTCGGCGCGACCAGCCGTACGGACTGCGTTCCATCGTATCGGCGAGCGTCGCGTCCTCCACGTAGTCGAAGAGCGCGTCGGCGTCGGGATACGCGTCGGTCGTCCCGCAGACGCAGACAAACCCGGCCGTCGTCAGGAAGGTCTCCAGGATGCCGAAGCTCCGCTCGGGCCCCTGATAGTTGTAGAACGAGATCAGCAGGTGGTGCCCGACCTGCTCGATCCGAAGGCCGTCGGTGCGGCCGTGGTCGGTGAACGCGAGCGGGCTGAACGCGAAGATCGACCGATGAACCTGCAGGGTCACCGTCTGGAGCTCGGATGACCGGTACGGGAGCGACGTCACGCGACTTCGCCCGGCGTGAATCTGAAAGTCATCGAAGAAGTGGGTCGGGACCATGAGCGAGAGTTTCATGCTCGTCACCCGGGTTCGCTCGTAGTGCTTCGGCCGGTAGACGACGAGCGCGGTGTTGCGATCCTGCATCGCCGACTTTCGGCCTTCGTCGCGCAGCCCCTCCGGGCCGGCCTCGCCGTAGACCTGGTAGGTGTTCCGACCTCCGGGAACCCTCTCGTTGAAGAGGTACCGCGAGTAGACCACCCCGGTGTCGGCGAGCCGCTCGGCAGGCGTACGGTTGCGGTAGGTGATGTAGAA
>SKVA01000516.1 GCA_007129695.1 Spirochaetaceae bacterium
CGAGCGTCATCAGCACGCTGTAGAGCGTTCCGTACGCCTCGTGCTTGTCGGCGTCGTTCTCGCTGCGCCAGAAGCGGCGGCGGCTGCGGCGGATGTACCAGTTATTGAGCAGGTCGATGTAGTTGACGATCGGGTCGATCGCGCGCTGCAGGTCGTACCCGTCGAACTGCGCGGTGACCTCCTCTACCAGATGCTCGGCTTCGCTCCGGATCCAGCGGTCGAGCGGATTCTGCGGCGACTCGGGCGCACCAGTCGGCGTGACGCGGTCGATATTCGCGTAGGTCACGAAGAACGAGTACGAGTTCCACAGCGGGATGATCACGGTCTTCAGCACGTCGCGCACCGTGTCGTCGGAGTACTTCATGTCCTCCGCCTTCACGACGTTCGAGTGCATCAGCGACAGCCGCAGCGCATCGGCGCCGAACTGGTCGATCACGTCGGTCGGCGGCGTGTAGTTGCGCAGGCTCTTGCTCATCTTCTTGCCGTCGTCGGCGAGCACGATCCCGTTGACGATCACGTTCTTGAACGCCGGCTTGTCGAAGAGCGCCGCGGCGAGCACGGTCAGCGTGTAGAACCAGCCGCGCGTCTGGTCCAGGCCCTCCGCGATGAACTCCGCCGGGTAGTGCGCGTCGAACCACTCCTTGTTCTCAAAGGGATAGTGGTTCTGCGCGTACGGCATCGCGCCCGACTCGAACCAGCAATCGAGTACTTCCGGGACGCGGCGCATCGTGCCCTTTCCGTCGGGGCTCGGCCACGTGAGCTCGTCGACGTAGTGCTTGTGGAGGTCGGTCACCTTCGCGCCCGACTTGCGCTCGAGCTCTTCTATACTGCCGATGCACTCGGAATAGTCCGACCCGTCGCACTTCCAGATCGGGATAGGATTTCCCCAGAAGCGGTTGCGGCTGATCGCCCAGTCGCGCGCGCCCTCGAGCCATTTGCCGAACCGTCCCTCCTTGAGGTGCGGCGGCATCCACGCGATCTGCGCGTTCGCCGCGATCATCGACGCCTTGACCTTGTCGATGTCGACGAACCAGGAGCTCACGGCGCGGTAGATGAGCGGCTTCTGCGTCCGGTAGCAGAACGGGTACGGGTGGAGGTAGTTCTCGCGCTTGACGAGCTTCCCCTCCTCCTTGAGCCGCGCGATGATAGGCTTGTCGGCGTCCTTCACGAACAGCCCCTCGAAGTCGGGCACCTCCGACGTGAAGCGGCACTCGGCGTCGATCGGGACCGGCACCGGCAGCCCGCTGCCCTTCAGGACGTTGTAGTCGTCTTCGCCGAAGCCGGGCGCGATGTGGACGATGCCGGTGCCGTCTTCGGTCGTCACGTAGTCGGCGACGTGCGTCCGGAACGCTCCGTCGGCGTCGAGCGTCGCGAAGTACGGAAAGAGCGGCCGGTAGTGGAGCCCCGCGAGTGCGCTCCCCTTCCTGGTCCAGACGATCGTGTACGCGGCAGCGTCGGGGTAGTACGCGTCCAGCCGGCTCTTCGCCAGGATGACGTGCTCATCGCCGACGGCGACCTTCACGTAATCGATGTCGGGCCCCATCGCGAGTCCCAGGTTGCTCGGAAGCGTCCACGGCGTCGTCGTCCACGCCAGGATCGACGTGCCGGGCTCGTCGATCAGCTCGAACCGGACGGTGATCGCGGGGTCGGTCACGTCGTGGTAGCCGCCCAGGTTCACCTCGAAGTTGGACAGCGGCGTCGCGAGCGCGGGACTGTACGGGAGGATGTAGAAGCCCTCGTACACGTAGCCTCGGTCCCACAGCTGCTTGAAGACCCACCAGATCGACTCCATGTAGTCCAGGTCCATCGTCTTGTAGTCGTTGTCAAAATCGACCCACCGACCCATCCGCGTGACGACCTGACGCCATTCGGCGGTGTAGCGCAGCACGATCCCGCGGCACGCCTCGTTGAAGTTCGCCACACCGTACTCGTCGATCTGGCTCTTGCCCGACAGCCCGAGCTCCTTCTCCATCTCGTACTCGACCGGCAGTCCGTGACAGTCCCAGCCGAACCGGCGCTCGACCTTGCGTCCCTTCATCGTCTGATAGCGCGGAATGATGTCCTTGATCGTGCCGGCCAGGATGTGCCCGTAGTGCGGAAGCCCGGTAGCAAACGGAGGTCCGTCGTAGAAGACGAACTCGTCACGCCCGTCGCGGTTCGTTACCGACCGCTCGAACACGTTGTTCTCGTTCCAGAACGCAAGGACGGCCTCTTCCATCTTCGGAAAGCTCACCCGTGCATCAACCGGCTTGTACAAAACGTCCTCCCCCTCAACTCGAGACATCGATCTTCCATGGGATCCGATCAAACCCGGCGCGGTCCGCGCACGGATACGCCCGACAATGAGAGGTAAGTTTAGAAGAAGCGGCCCCGCCGGTCAATCTGCGGGGTCGGGGTGTGGGGCGAGCAGAACGGCGCCGACTGAGACGGGACTCACTCGCGGAACGCGAGTATACTATTGTTCTTGTAAGGATTGAGCTGACCGGGATCGGCGAGCCCGTCGTCGATTCTGCTTACCGCGGGGGGAGTGCGAATGGGAACGGACACGGGGATTCGGAATCAGGTCACGATTGCAGGGATTGCGCTTGCGGCCATGGCGATGGTGATGTGCTCGGGAGCAGGGCTCGGAGGAGAATCGACGCCG
>SKVA01000090.1 GCA_007129695.1 Spirochaetaceae bacterium
ACCTGGGGCTTGCGTACGAGGCGGAGAACCGGTTGGAGGAGGCGCAGCACGAGTACGAGCGTTCGCTGAAGTCGAGACCGGGTTGGGGCGAGGCGCTGAACAATCTGGGTATCGTCTATCAGAAGCAAGAGCTCTACGACCGCGCCGATCGCACGTTTCGCGTCGTGCTCAGCATCGACCGGAGCAATCCCAGAGCGAACAACAATCTCGCGACGAACTACGCGCTGCAGGGCCGCACGCGCGAGGCGATGCAGTTCTACCGCCAGGCGCTGCAGCTCGACCCGTCGTACTCGCGCGCAGCCGGGAACCTGGGACAGTTGCTCGACCGTGGACGTGACCTTGCCGGGACAGTCGAAGAGCTCCAGCAGCTTGCCGATCTGGACACGCACGACGCCGACCTGCAGCTGCGCCTTGCCGGAGTGCTGCTTCGGACCGATCGGCCGGGTGCGGCGGAGAAGGTGCTCCACAGGATTCTTTCGGCCGACGACCGTCATGTGGAGGCGACACGCTATCTGGCCGAGGTCTACCTGCGTACCGGCCGCGACCGGGAGGCCGACGAGACGTACGCGCGGCTGCTCGAGCTGAACGCGAGCTACGTCGACCATCTGCTCGACCGTGCGCGCGTGTTCCGAACGCGCGGCCAGACCGTGCTCGCGCTCAAGGAAATCGACGACTACCTCGATGCGCGACCCGGCGAGCTCGATGCACTGCTCGTCAAGGCGTCGATCCTGGTCGATCAGGAGCGGGTCGAAGAAGCACTCACAATGCTCGAGGAGCTGCGCAACCTCTACCCGGGCGACGGTCGGGTGCTCGCCGGGATCGCCGCGGCGCATCGGCGCGGGGGCGATCGCGACGATGCGATTCGCGCGGTCGACGAGCTCGTCAGCCTGCAGGGTAGCCGTGCGAACCCCGAGGATATCGACGCACTGAACGAAAGCCTCGCGCTCTACGAGGAAGCCGTCGACGCGTTCGCCGACGAGTTCCAGGGGAACTGGGAGCGCACGCTCAGCCGTCTGGGCGAACTGAGCCTGCCCGAGCACGAGGAGATCGAGCCCGAGCTCGCGGTCGAAGAGACGGTCAGCCTGGACGAGGACTCGATCCCGATCCTGAGCTTCGGCGGTGAGGAACTGCTCGAGCCCGAGGAGTGGGAGCTTCAGGTGCGAGAGGACGATCCCGAGGCCGAAGAGGAGTACCTCGGGATCGAACCCCCGAAGGAGATGGCTCCGTCGCTGATGACGCTCCCCGATAACGAACAGCGCCGCGGGATCGAGCCGATGCCCGACCACCTGGGATCCTCCGGCGGGTTCGGCCCACCTGCAGCCGGCGGCGCGGGATCGCGTGGGGCCGACGTCGCGATGGAGGAGCATCGACCACCGGAGTACTCACCGCAGCCGTCGCAGCCGCCCCTGCGACCGGCGCCGCAGTATCGTCCGCAACCCGGACCGCGCCAGCAGCCGCCGGCCGATGGGGTCCCGGGATCGCCCCGATGGCCCGCGCCCGAACCCTGGCCGGAGTCGTCGGCTCGTGATCAGCCGCCTTCCGACGCGCCGGTCCCCGACGGCACCGCGCCGGGGTACGACCAACCCTACCGGTACGATCTCCCGCACGACGCTCCGGACGACCGGGTGTCCGACGAGGCCGAAGAGCCCGACCTGCCCGAAGAGGTGGACGAACTCCAGGAGGTGGACGACGAGCCGGCCGATGACGACGACCTGGTCGATCTCCCGGACGACTTCGAGCTGCTCGAGGACGACACGATCGGGCCGCCCGACGATGAGACCGACGCCGAGGACGCCGAAGGTGACACCGCCGAGGACGCCGACGCGGAGGATCGCGAAGAGGTGCCGACGATCGACGATCTGCTCGGGCCCGACGTCGGGATGGACGATGACGGGCTCGATCTGGGGGCGGTGCCGATCTCGCCGGGCGATGAACCGGGCGATGCCGATATGATCGTCGAATCGCGTCCACCGCCCGGTGACGTGCACCCGATCGTCCGCGCTGCTGCGCTTCAGCCCGCTCGGCGCCGCGTCGATCCGGCACCGAAGCAACTCCTCGACTACCTGGCGACGATGACGAGCGAGCTTCCCGAGCCGAAGCGAAACGAGTATCTGGAGAGCGACGTCCGGCTCAAACTGGAGTATCTTCGGATGAGGCTTTCCGGTTCCGCGGGGCTGCACCGCGACGCTGAGCGCTTCACCAGGCGCGCTGCATCGCAAGCGGCCGGTCCGGTCACCGAAAAGGCAGTGGTCGGTACGCTCGAATACATCGGGCAGATATCGACCTACCATCCTGACGCGACGATCGCATCGGCGCTTCGGCGACGGATCGAAAGTGTCGTCGGGCAGATTCGCCGGCAGCGAGCCGGCGGACAAATGAGGACGAATGACTCCTGAGGACCGGATCAAGAAGCTCCAGGCGTACGTGTCGACGATGCCCGCACTCCCTGTCAGCGTCAGCAAGGTCATTGAGATCGCCAACAATCCGGCGACGTCTCCGGTCGATCTGAACCGCGTCATCAGCCTTGATCCGGTGCTCATGGCGCGCGTGCTGAAACTCATCAACTCCGCGTACTACGGTGTCAGCTCGAAGGTCAACTCGCTCGTTCGCGCGATTATCATGCTCGGTATCAACACGGTGAA
>SKVA01000018.1 GCA_007129695.1 Spirochaetaceae bacterium
AGTACGCGAGAGAGCTGGGCGCGTGGATTGGCAACCTCACCGAGTACGGCGATTTCTGGCGCGCCCGCAGCCGGCTGCGCATCGTTCGGGTCGAGCGCGAGGCAGGAACGGTACGACTGGAGCTGGACGCTACGCCCGCCGAGGTCCACCCGTGGACGACTATCGTGGTGCGCGAACCCGGGCAGTCGGTCGTCTTCGAACTCGTCGCCGCCGACGGCGCTGCGCTCGACTACTCCGCGGTGAGACGCGACGGGAAGGTGTTTCTCAGTACGCTGCGCTTGCGTGCGCGCTGACGGAGCCGGTGAGAACACGACCGGAGGACGTGTGCCGCGCCCGGTTCAGACCTTGACGTACTGGTGCGATCTCCCTTGGACGACCGGCCGGCGGTGCTCGATCGCGGCGAGCGAGTACTCTACGACCTCGTGGACTTCGTCCGGGGTCATGCACCCGATTGCGACCATGTCTTGCGACCGGATCGAGTTCCAGACGAACGTCAGCCCGACGAACGGGTTCAGGTGGCCCGCGGCGAGCGGCTTGATCGTGAGAACCGGTTTCTTCGCGTCCCAGATGATTCGGTGCACCGTTTCCACTTCCATCTGCATCAGAAAACCCGACGCGTTATAGATCTGGATGTACGACTCGACGTCGTACTCGTTTGAATCGGCGTACTCGATGATCTCGGGCATGTGCGCCGACAGACCTGGCGTCATACCGTGCTCGCGGATCATCGCGAGATAGTCTTCGATCCGGTCGATCCTCCGCTCGGCCTTGTTCACGAGTTTCTCAACAACGTAGTGAAGCGGCATGCAGATATCGATCCCAGCCTCGGCGCAGCTGCGCATGAACAGATCGGCCTCGGTTCGCGCCTGATGCGTGTCGGCGGTATCGAACACGCCCAGTTCGATCACGGTGATCTTCTTGCCGGTGTTCTGCTCGGCGTCGCGAATCCCGTTCATCGCGAAATCGCTCTTCACGAGACACCCGATGATCGTATCGACGCCATGCGAGAGGTACGATTCGCAGATTTCAGCAACGGCCTTCCGGTTGTTATTGATCTCTTTGATGTGTCGGTCGCGCGCTTTGGTGCGATGCGATCCACCCATTATGTTGTTCGTGCCCATGATCATACGCGAGACCGATAGCTCGCCGATCTTTGTCCGTGGAAACGTTGTGTTCTGCATCTTTCCCCTCGCCTCTGGTGGCCTGAATAGTAGGAGAAGTCATCTCGCGGTGCAACCGATAGGCGGCCGGACTGCTGGTCGAGTCCGACAAGAGCACGCGATGACGACCCCAGGCTCAGCCGTCCCAGATCGTGTCGACGCCGGGGTACGCGCGGATCAGCGGGTCGGCGGTGACGAGCGCGAGCGATTCGGTCTGCGCCTGCGCGATCAGTAAGCGGTCGAACGGGTCGCGGTGCAGGAGCGGCAGGTCGCCGAGCGTCCACGTGTGGCGGAGGTGGATCGGGAGCACCTCCCACCTGTTGCGTACGAGCTCGCGCTCGATGATCATCTGGATCGGATCCGAAAGCTCGAGCTTCGCGAACCCGGCCTTGATCTGCGCCTCCCACGAGGAAACGACGCTGCAGACGATCCTGGCCTCAGGATCCGCGAGCATCGAGCGCACCGAGTCGGGGAGCGTGTCGGGATCGAACGGCGCGTCGAAGTCGTCGGCGATACGTCCCCTGCCGCGCGAGAGCCCCGGAGTTCGGGCCTCCGCGACGCGCGGGAGCGGTTCGAGCGTCAGGAGCGGCACGCCATCGCGCGCGATCACGACCTCTTCGCCGGCGATCGCTCGCTCGACAGGGCGCGAGAAGTGCGTCTTTGCCCGATGCATGTTGGCTTGCATGAGTACAAGGCAGACTAGTCACCGGACTAAGGCAACTGTTTACCCGCCGGGCGTGACGTGGTAGAACCGGGGTATGAACGCCATCGCCGTTACCCCACGGCCCGCGCGCAGAGGCGACGCCGCGGACATCGTCGGGCTGATCAACCGCGAGTCGCAAGCGGTCCTGGGAGAGGATCTCATTACTATGGCGGACCTGGAGCGCGAGTGGAACGAGCCCGAGTTCCGCATCGACGATGAGACGCGGGTCCTGGAAGGCCGTGACGGGCGAATCGTCGGGTACGCGGACTACACGAATCGAACCGCGCCGTATGTCCGCGCGTACGGGTTCTGCTCGATCGACCCCGAGCTGGGCGCCCGGGTACCGGCCGACCTTCTGACCGGGTGGTTGATCGATCGGGCCCGATCGGATGTTGGCCTCGCTCCGCCGGACACCCGGATCACGCTTCTGGGCGGAGCGAACCAGAAGAACGCGCTCATTGTTGACGCGTGGACGCGCGCCGGATTCACGGTGAGCCGCCATTTCGTCCAGATGGCGATCGCGCTCGACCGGCGACCCGAGCCCGCGGAGGTTCCGGCAGGCTACCAGGTGCGCACGCTTCGCGCGGGAGAGGAGCGCGCGCTCTTCGACGTACTGGCGGACGCGTTTCGCGACCACTACGGCTTCGTCGACCCGGCGAAGCCCGACGAAGAGTTCGAGCGCTGGAGGCGCCACATATTCGACGACGACGACTTCGACCCCGATCTGATGATCGTCGCGACCGCCCCGGATGGATCGATCGTCGGCGGCGCGGTCTGC
>SKVA01000557.1 GCA_007129695.1 Spirochaetaceae bacterium
CGACGCGAAGCGCGGCCAGATATTCACGAAGCTGATCAAGGAGATCACCGTCTCCGCACGAATGGGCGGCGGCGATGAGGACGCGAACCCGCGGCTTCGCCAGGCGGTCCTGAAGGCTCGTGGCGCCAACATGCCCAAGGACAACATCGACCGGGCGATCAAGAAGGGCACCGGAGACCTGGAGGGTGCCGAGTACGTCGAGATCACCTACGAGGGCTACGGCCCGAACGGCGTCGCTATCCTGGTCGACTCGCTGACCGACAACCGCAACCGTACCGCAGCCGACGTTCGCAGCATCTTCAGCAAACACGGCGGCAACCTCGGCGAGTCCGGATGCGTTTCCTACCTCTTTTCTCGCAAGGGCATTATCGCGTACTCGTCGGAGAAGTACACCGAAGAAGAGATCTTCGAAACCGCGCTCGAAGCCGGTGCCGGCGACGTGTCGTCTTCGGGTGATTCGATCGAGGTCACGTGCGACCCCGACGACTTCGAGGCGGTGCTCGGCGCGATGCAGGCCGCCGGGTTCGAGCACGAGGACGCAAGCATCATGAAGGTGCCCGAGGCGACCGTCCCGCTCGACGCCGAACAGACTCGCAAGGCGCTGAAGCTCATCGAAACGCTCGAGGACAACGACGACGTCCAGGAAGTATCGAGCAACATCGACGTGCCCGACGACTTCGACATGGACGAATGACCCGCGTACTCGGGATCGATCCGGGACTCGCGGCGACCGGCTGGGGAGTCGTCGACGCCGACGGTTCGCGCAACCGCTACGTCGCGCACGGCGTGATCACGACCGCCGCAGGACTCCCGATCGGAGACCGCCTCCTGATGATTCACGACGAACTCGAAGCGATCATCACTACGCACAATCCAAGCGAGGCGGGCGTGGAGGCGCTCTACTTCGCGCGCAACGCGACGAGCGCGATGCCGGTCGCACACGCGCGTGGCGTCGTCTACCTGACGCTGCGCCAGCATCGCATCCTCACGAGCGAGTACCCGCCGCAGGCGATCAAGCAGAGCATCGTCGGACAGGGCAGGGCGGAGAAGGAACAGGTTCAGGAACTCGTTCGCGTGCTGCTCGGGCTCGCCGAGATCCCGCGCCCCGATCACGCGTCGGACGCGCTCGCCGCGGCGATCTGCCACATCGCGCATCGACCGCTTCGGGAGCGCGCGCGTGTTTAACTCGCTGTCGGGATCGCTGACCGGCCGGGGCCCCGGGCTGCTCTACCTGTCGACCGGCGGAGTCGAGTGGGAGATCGAGGTCAGCGGCTTCACGCTCCGCGACCTTGCGCACGAGACCGACGCGCGCGTGTTCACGTACCTCCACCATCGCGAGGACCAGATGCGGCTCTACGGGTTTTCCGGAGAGACCGAGCGACGCGTGTTCCTGGAACTGCTCAAGGTGAGCGGAATCGGACCGCGCGCCGCGCTGAAGATCCTGTCGGCCGCCGCACCCGCGGAGATCGCGAGGCTGCTGCAGGCAGAAGACGTCGACGGGCTGTCGCGGCTGCCGGGGATCGGCAAGAAGACCGCGCAGAAGCTCATCCTGACGCTCCGCGGAACGCTCGTGACCGCCGATGAGGCGGTCACCCGACCGCAGGACGAGCTGGTCGAAGCGCTCACCGAGATGGGGTTCGACCGTGCCGCCGCCGTTAAGGCCGTTACCCGGCTGCAGGTCGATTGCGCCGACCTGCAGCCCGACACGCGAGAGAAAGAGGTCTTCCGGCGCGCGATCGTCGATCTGTCGGCCGACTAAGGGGAGGCAATGAGCGTGCTGCAGGGCGACCACACCCCGGAGGATCACGTCGAAAACCGGCTGCGCCCGCAACGGCTCGACGACTTCCAGGGCCAGACCGAGCTCAAACGGAACCTGGGGGTGTTCATCCAGGCGGCACGCGAGCGCGATGAAGCGCTCGACCACGTCTTCCTCAGCGGACCGCCGGGCCTGGGCAAGACCACTCTTGCCGGAATACTCGCAAACGAGATGGGCAAGGAGTTCAAGGTGACCGCCGCGCCCGCGCTCGAAAAGCCGAAGGATCTTGCCGGGATACTCACGACGCTTACCGACGGCTCGATCTTTCTGATCGACGAAATACACCGCCTGAAGCCCACGATCGAAGAGATGCTCTACATCGCGATGGAGGACTACGAGCTCGACTGGATCATCGGGCAGGGGCCGTCCGCGCGGACGATCCGGATACCGCTCGCACCGTTCACGCTCGTCGGAGCGACCACGAAGGCCGGGCTGGTCGCCGCGCCGTTGTACAGCAGATTCGGCATCGGCGTGCGGATCGACTACTACAACGCCGACGATCTGGCGTCGATCATCCGCCGCAGCGCCGCGATCCTGGACGTACGGATCGCCCCGGATGCGGTCGCCGCGCTCACGCGGTGCGCGCGCGGCACGCCGCGCGTGGCAAACCGGATCCTGCGCCGGATGCGCGACTTCGCGCAGGTGCTCGGCGACGGGATCGTGACCGACGCGATCGTGCGCGAAGGCATGGAGCGGCTGCGGATCGACGACGAGGGGCTCGAAGAGCACGACCGCGCGATCCTTCGCACGATCATCACCGCGTACGGCGGCGGGCCGGTCGGCGCCGAGACGCTCGCGATCTCGGTGGGCGAAGCGATTGACA
>SKVA01000246.1 GCA_007129695.1 Spirochaetaceae bacterium
TCCGTCGCCCCGGCGGGCCGCGGCCATCGCCCGGGAGGGCGGGATCCGCCGCCCGCGAGGGCGAGGCCGGCCGCCGGCGGCCCGGCTTCACCTATCTCAGATGATCGACCGCAGCGGCTTCGATCGGGAGCCCCGCGGTATACCGTTCGAAGAACGCGTTGAACTCCTTCACGTCGTCGGCCGCCGGTTGCGCCGTCGATGCCTCGCTCGACGCGAACACCCGGTCCAGGAAGCCGGCGAGCGACTCGTCGGCGTCTTCGCGGACCAGGTACGCCGCGAGTAGCGCCATGCCCCACGGTCCGCCCTCTCCGGCGGTTTCGAGCACGCTGATCGGGGTCCGCGTCGCGGCCGCCATGATGCGCTGGCCGACCTCGGGCGTCTTGAAGAAGCCACCGTGCCCGCGGATCTCCTCGACCCGGACTCCTTCCTCTTCGGTCAGGATGTCGAGTCCGGTGCGCAGCGCGCCGAGCGACGCGAACAGGTGTGTACGGATGAAGTTCGGCAGCGAGAGCGGCGCGTCGGGGCGCCGGACGAACAGCGGGCGCCCTTCGGCGAATCCGGTGACGTGCTCGCCCGACACGTATCCGTACGCGAGCATGCCTCCACCGTCGGCGTTCCCGTCGAGCGCGAGCGGCATCAGCGTCGCGTACAGATCGCCGTCGGAGACTGTGGCGCCGAGCGCGCGCGCCGCCTGACCGAACAGACCGATCCACGCGTCGAAGTCCGACGTGCAGTTGTTCGAGTGCGCCATCGCGACCGGGTGTCCGTCGGGCGTGAGCACGAGATCGATTTCGGGGTGGACCCGCGACAGCGGCTTCTCCAGCACAAGCATCGCGAAGACCGACGTACCGGCCGATACGTTGCCGGTTCGCGGACGGACGCTGTTGGTCGCGACCATTCCGGTCTGCGCGTCACCTTCGGGCGGACAGAGCGTCACGCCGGGTTCCAGCCGACCGTCCGGGTCGATCAGACGCGCGCCGGCGGCGGTGAGCGTACCCGCTCCGCGGCCGACAGGCACGATTTCGGGCAGGAGCGAACGAATGCTCGTCGGGAGTCTGCCGGCGGTCGCGCCGGTGCCCGCGAGCTCGTCGAACCGTTCGGCGAGACGCGAGTCGTAATCGCCGGTCTTCGGATCGATCGGGAAGATCCCCGACGCCTCGCCGACGCCGACCTGCCACGATCCGGTCAGCTTCCCGTGGACGTAGCCGGCGATCGTCGTGACGCGCCGGAGGTCTTTGAGGTGCGACTCTCCGTTGAGCACCGCCTGGTAGAGGTGAGCGACGCTCCAGCGCTGCGCGATCGGGTACTCGAAGAGTTCGGTCAGCGTCGCGGCGGCTCCTTCGGTCATGTTGTTGCGCCACGTGCGAAACGGCACCAGCAGTTCATCGTCGGCGTCGAGCGCGACGTAGCCGTGCATCATCCCGCTGAAGCCGATCGCCGCGAGGCGGGTGATCTCCTGACCACAGAGGCTTTTTACCGATTCGGCGAGCTCGCGGTAGCACGCGGCAAGCCCCGACCAGACCTCCTCCATCGAATACGTCCAGACGCCGTCGACGAGCGTGTTCTCCCATCCGTGCGCGCCCGACGCGATCGGCGCGCAGTCGGGGCCGATCAGCGTCGCCTTGATCCGCGTCGAGCCGAACTCGACCCCCAGTACGCCGCGACCGTCGCGGATGAGCCGTGCCAGTTCATTCTTGTCGTGTGCCATTGCTTCTCCTGTCTTGCCCTTTACCCGGGCTGCCCGTAGTACGCGCCGCTTCCGTGCTTGCGTTCGAAGTGCTTTCGCTGAAGGCGATCCGGGATCGCGGGCGGCGTTCCGGCGATCTGGTGCGCGTACAACGCCATCCGCGCGACCGACTCGAGCGCGATCGCGTTGTCGACCGCCGACGCGGCGGTCGCGCCCCACGCGAACGGTCCGTGGTGCGGCAACAGCACCGCCGGAACGTGCAGCGGGTCGATTCCGTGCTCGCGGAAGTGCTCGACGATGATGTCGCCGGTCGCCGCCTCGTAACCGTCGTCGATCTCCTGCGCGGTCGGGTGGCGCGTCACCGGGACCGGCCCCGCAAAGTGGTCGGCGTGCGTCGTGCCCAGGCACGGAACAGGCTTTGCCGCCTGCGCCCAGCTGGTCGCGAACGGCGAATGCGTGTGTACGATCCCGCCGACCGACGCAAACGCCGCGAAGATGCGTTGGTGCGTCGCGGTGTCGGACGATGGTCGTAACGGTCCGTCGACGACATCGCCCGACTCGATATCGACGATCACCATCGATTCGGGAGACAGCTCATCGTAGGCGACGCCGCTCGGCTTGATCGCGAAGACGCCGGCATTGTGGTCGGCTGCGCTCGCGTTGCCCCACGTCAGAACGATGAGCCCCGATCGGTAGATCGCCATGTTCGCGTCGTACGCCTGCCGGCGTATCCGGTCGTACGCCTCTGTCACCCCATCCACCATGAGTCCTCCGACGCGGCATTGTAGCGCGGATCGCACACGCGGGCAATTCGGTGCGGGTGGGCTCAGCGGAGCGGGTGGGCGGCGTGGCGGTAGACGGGGACGGCTCGCTTCAGTAGCCTCTCTACATCGTCAGGAGGAACCATGCAGGCTGTGGAGCTCGCGAAGAGCTTTGACCCGAACGAGTTCGA
>SKVA01000273.1 GCA_007129695.1 Spirochaetaceae bacterium
GCGGGACGATCGCGTCCAGACGCGACGCGATCGCCTCGATCTCGCCCCGGCCGTCTTGAAGGCGCGACCGCCCGACACGCGCGCCCTCAGGCGCGGTTGCCATCCACCACGTGATCAGCGCGCTTGCCACAACGGCCGCAACCACGATCACCCACGCCACACCCCGCTCAATGTCGCGCGTCATCTCTCACCCCATATAGCCGAGGACGTTCCACTGCCACGCGAACCACGCGAGCGCGAGCGCCGCGGGGCTGAGCAGGGTCAGGTGAATCCGGCTTGCAAGCGATCCGCGGCCCTTCCACGCGGACACCGCGGCGACTGCAAGCGCGACGGCCAGCAGGATCAGCAGAGCCGGAAGGTTGAACACGATCACCGCAAGGGGTGATCTGAGGACCGACGTCGTGCCCGCGAGTACCAGGATGCCCGCGTACCCTGCGAAGAACACGATGCTCAGCCAGCCCGTTACGATCCCAAGGCTCCTCGCGATCCGGTCGCGTCCGGTCCACACGGGGCGTTCGCGCCCGGTGATCCTCCTCGCGATCGCGCCCACAACTGGTCGCATTGCGAACGCGCCCAGGAGCGTCAGGCTCAGGTTCATCAGTACGATGTTGAACGCGGCGGTTTCGCGCAGAGCCAGCGGTTCGTACGCGACGATCGGACGGTCCCCGCGGTAGAGTCGGACAACCCGACCGTCGTCGTCGCGCTCGACCGCCAGGAGAGTGTCGTTATCGACATCACGGTAGAGGTCCGGTCCGATCGCGACGTAGTCGCGTGATACCCCGTCGTCGAACCGCGCGCGGATCGCACCGTCGCCGGTCTCCCTGATGCGTGACTCCAGTCTGATCGCGTCGATCCTTTCGATGCCTTGGTGGGCGTACCAGTTCTGCCGGTACCGTCCGGCTATGCTCGGGAGATCGGCGGTCGCGATCGACGTCTGCTCGGACCCGGTCGACCCGGACGCCACCACCGCCGTCCCCGGCCGCGGAAGGAACGCGTCGAAGAACTCGCCAACCAGCGCCCGGCTCAGCCCGGTGTTTACCGTGTTCGAAAGCATCACGATTCCCGTCCCGGTGGGGGGCCCCGGCGCCCAGGATCCCGTGGCTCCCGGCGGGACTCGTGCCCGTGTGCCAGAGCGTCCGCAAGCCGTTCGCCTCTCCTTCGATGAACCCCAGCGCCATGCCCGGCAGCCGCGGATCGTTGCCGAATGCGCGCGCGTGCATGGTCTGCGCGGTCTCCGTGCGGAGGATCGGGGCTTCGGTGCCCAGATGTGCGATCATGAACCGGGCCAGGTCCGTCGCCGTGAAGTACCCGGTCCCGGCGGGGTAGATCTCCCCGAACACGTGGGGCACCGCGGCGATCTGACCCGCCGGCGTCAGAACGTGGCCCGGTGTGGCGGCGGCGGCGAGCTTATCCGGAAGCGGCTGACGGAAGCTGCTTCGCTCCATGCCGATCGGCGCGAAGATCTCGTGCTCAACGTACGCGTTGAAGTCGATACCGCTCGCCTGTGACACGATGTATCCCGCGAGCGCGGCTCCGTAGTTACTGTACTGCGTCACCCGCCCCGGCGGCCGAAGCCGCGTCGGCATGTGTCCGGCCAGGTACGACTCGAGCCCGGTGAGCGACGAAAGGTGTTGGGTGATCGAACCGATCGCGGTGTCGTCGAATCCGGGTGTATGCGTCATGAGGTGGCGAAGCGTGATCGGCTCGTCGAAGGTCGCGGGGACCGAGAACGTCGTCAGGTATTCGTTCACGTCGGTGTCAAGATCGAGCAGGCCGCGCTCGACGAGCTGCATCACCGCGGTCCACGTGACGAGCTTCCCGATCGACCCGGCGCCGAAGAGCGTCCGTGAAGCGTCCACGACCCGATCGTCGTCGATGCCGTAGCGGCCGTAGCCGCCCGCGTAGATCAGCGCCCCGTCGTGCACGATTGCGATCGACGCACCGACGTGCGGGTACTCTTCCCGCGCGCGGTCGAAGAACCCGTCGGCGAAACGCCGGGCCTCGTACTCAGTGATCAGGCCGACGGTCTGGTCGGTGCCTCTGGTCTCGACCGCACCGGCGACCGCCAGTGCACCGAACGCGAACAGCGACGCGAGGAGCACGCCGAGCAACGCCGCCGGGAGCAGACGCCTCGGCGCGCGGCGGCCGCCCTGGCCGGTCTCGTGAGTTCCAGGAACGTAGGTCTGCACGCCCATCGTGTACCTCCACGATCAGCGTACGTCCGCCGTGAAAATCGCGCTATCCGTAGAAGCTCTGATTCGTGGTGCCTACCGCCAAATACGTAGATGTACGGATGCCGCTCAGGCGGGTGGCGATGAGCGGCCCGCGGCGAAGCGAAGCGTTCAGCTCGCGCGGTACCGGCCGACCAGCTGCACGAGTTCGACCCGGTTGCCGACGCCGCACTTACGGTAGACGTTGCTCACGTGGGTCTCAACCGTTCGCCGCGATATGAACAGCCGCTCGGCTGCGTCTCTGCTCGTCATGCCGTCGAGCAGTGTCCGGACCACCTCGGTCTCCCGGGCGGTGAGGCCCATCGCCTGGACCAGATCACCGGGTACCTCCCGGTCGTCACCGGCGTGCGCCACGATGCGGCGCATGTCCGCGACGATCATCAGAATCCCCCACGCGAGGCAGAA
>SKVA01000428.1 GCA_007129695.1 Spirochaetaceae bacterium
CCTGCGCGGCGATCGTCGCGCTGTCCTGCCACGGTTCGGGAAAGCGAACCGCCGCCTGCCCCGTCTTGTCGACCGAGCGGCGAAGCCGCCGCTCGAGCTCGGGGAACTCGCGGATCCGGTGTTCTATCATCGATTCGAGCGTAATACGTGGCGGCGGGATGCTGATCTGCAGATCGCCGATTCCGATTGGGGTTTGTTCCATCGCTTCCAACGCCTTATAGCTCAAGAATGTAGAGTTCATTCAATATACGCGCAGTGCCACTACCCGGCAACCAGTCGTCGGCGTCGGCGCGACGGGTTTACCCCGAATATCGGACGCGCTACCTTCTGGGGATGCAGGTTGCGCTCCTTCTGTCCGGCGGTGTCGACAGCTCGGTCGCGCTCGCCGAACTCGCGCGGGCCGGCCACGACGTTCGCGCGTTCTACCTGAAAGTCTGGCTCGAGGACGAGCTCGACTATCTTGGCTCGTGCCCGTGGGAGGACGACCTGGCGTCGGCCGGAGCGGTGTGCGAGCGCTTCGGTGTACCTCTGTCGGTCGTCCCGCTACAGATCGCGTATCATCAGGCGGTTGTGCAGTATACGCTCGCCGAGCTGCGGGCCGGTCGGACGCCGAGCCCCGACTTGTTCTGCAACGAGCGCATCAAGTTTGGCGCGTTCCTCGACTATCTACTCACGCATCCCGACGTCGATGACGACGTTGCGGTAGCAACGGGGCACTACGCGGTGATCCGTCGGTGCAACGCTCACGTGGAGCTCGTCCGCTCTCCCGACGCCGTCAAGGATCAGACCTATTTTCTGTCGCATCTGAGCCAGTCGCAGTTACGCAGAATCGTGTTTCCGATCGGTGGGATGACCAAGCGCGAGGTCCGCGAACGCGCCGCTGCGTTCGATCTACCGAACAAGGGGCGCCCAGACAGCCAGGGAATCTGCTTTCTGGGCAAGATCCGCTATCCCGACTTCATCCGCCACTACCTGGGCGAGCGCGAAGGACCGATTGTCGACTCGGACTCGGGAACCTGCCTGGGTACGCATCGCGGGTTCTGGTTCTACACGATCGGCCAGCGGCAGGGGCTCGGGCTCGCGGGAGGACCGTGGTACGTTGTCGGCAAGGACCCTGAGGCCAATACGATTGTCGTCTCTCACCGTGACACGGTCGATCGGTCGGCGCGGGTTCAGTTCGAGGTCGATGACCTTTGCTGGACATGGGAGCCCCCCGTCCGGCGCGACGTAGCGATCAAGCTGCGCCACGGGCCGCGTCTCCACGAAGCGCGATTCGAGTGGCGCGGCGATTCGCGAATCTCGGTGACGATGAGGGAGCCCGACCGTGGGGTCGCGCCGGGTCAGTTCGCGGTATTCTACGACGGAGATGTCTGCCTGGGTGCAGGCAGGATCAGGGAGGACGCGTGCACGTGTTGATAGTCGAAGACGACGTCAAGATCGCCCGGTTTGTCGAACGAGGACTCAAGGAGGCCGGGTACGCGGCTGACCACTGCGAGCGGGCCGAAGACGCGCTCGCAAGGCTGGTATCGGGCTCCTACGACGCAGCGATCGTCGACGTGATGCTTCCCGGCATGGACGGGCTGTCGATGATAGAAGCTGCGCGCGGTCGTGGAGTCGCGACACCGATCCTGGTGCTGAGTGCGAAGCGGTCGGTCGAAGACCGGGTGTCCGGGTTCACGCGCGGCGGCGACGACTACCTGACCAAACCGTTTTCGTTCGCGGAGCTGCTTGTCCGGATGCAGTCGCTGATCCGTCGCTCCTCGCAGACTCCGGTGTCAACGCGTCTGTCCGTCGCCGACCTGGAGGTGGACTTGCTCGCGCGAACCGTGACCCGAGGTGGCGCTACGCTCGAGCTACAACCACGCGAGTTTTCGCTGCTCGAGTACTTCATGCGCAATCCCGATCGGGTCCTGTCGAAGACGATGATAATGGAGCATATCTGGGAGTACGACTTCGACCCTCAGACGAATGTGGTCGACGTCCTCGTCTCGCGGCTTCGGTCCAAGGTCGACCGGGAGTTCGACCGGAAGCTGATCGCGACCGTGAGAGGAGTCGGGTATGTTCTCAAGAGCGGAGCCTGAAGCCCCCCGTCGCCGACCGCTCGCCCGCATCGACGTCCGGCTGACGCTGTGGTTCTCGATGGTCTTCCTGCTTACATCGCTGCTCCTGTTCAGTCTTACCTTCATGAATCTCTATCGGTCGCTGCGCGACCAGGACCGCCAGGACCTTCAAGGGCGAGCTCTCGGCTACATCCTTCGGTTCCGCTCCGCTACCAGTGCGACTGTGGGACTCAGCCTGCTCGTCGATGAGATCAGCCGGGAGCTCGTCGAGCCGTCGGGACAGCCCATCCTTGCCCGGATCGCGACCAGCGCAAACGAGACCGTTTTCATGGCGATTCCGGTTCCCGAGTGGCACGACTTCGATCTGCGACCGCTGACGATGGGACGTCACGCGAGCACCGACGGGTTCGTTACGATCGGGCGCGACGGGTCGTCGGATGAGCTCGAGTTTCTGACCGTCAAACTAGGCGGAGACCTGGTCCTGCAGATCGGCGCGTCCACGGCCAACCGCTTGCGGATCACGATGGCCTTTCAGCGCAGCTTCCTGCTCACCTTCGTGGTGATGCTCGGAATC
>SKVA01000228.1 GCA_007129695.1 Spirochaetaceae bacterium
GCAACAATAGTATTTTGCTATTGACAATACTGTGTTATACACATTATAGTAGCGTCATGAAGCAACCTACCGAGGAAGAGCTGGTTCTGAACCTTGTGGGGGAGATGCGACGAGGGACCCTGGTGGTGGTGGTGCTCTTCTCGAGCGACAAGCCGGAATACGGTTACTCGCTGGTGGAGGAGCTCGCGGCGCGCGGCGTGGTCATCGAACAGAACACGCTCTACCCGCTGTTGCGCAGGCTCGAGGGGCAGGGGCTGCTGACGAGCACGTGGGACACGTCGAGCGCGCGGCCCCGGAAGTACTACGCGCTGAGCGACTTGGGGCGCCGCGTTCGTGAGCGACTGCGCGTCGAGTGGCAGGAACTGAGTCGAGTGATGGAATCGATCGCAGAGGAGGCGAATCATGAAGATCGTTGAGCAATACATCCACGAAACGGGCCGACGAATCCCGGCGAAGGGCAGGACGGAGACGATGGAGGAGCTGCGTTCGCTCCTTCTGGACGAGATGGAGAAGCGCTTCGGTCCTGAGCCGACCGAAGAGCAGGCGAAGGAGGTGCTCGCCGGCTTCGGACCGCCGGCCGACGTTGCGAAGCGGTACGGCGGCGATGTGCAGGTCATCGCACCGGCACTCGCCGATCTCTACTTCCTGATCCTCAAGATCGTCTTGGGCGCGATGGCGGTGGCGTTCACCACGGTCTTCGTCGTCGAAGCGGCGACCGGAGCGACCGGCGAGGCGGAGTTCTGGGGCGCGCTCGTCCAGGTGCCGTTCCGGATTGCGGGTGGATTCTTCTCCGGAGCCGGGGTAGTCTCGCTCATCTTCATCGCGATCACGCGCACCGCGTGGAGCTCGGGCGCCCGGCTGGACGACGACTGGACGCCCGACGAGCTCGAGGGCGTGGTCATCGGACCGCAGACCGAGTCGACCTGGAGCCGGGTGCTGTCGATCGTCTTCGGCGTTGGGGCGATCGTACTCCTGAACGTGTACCCAGAGATCGTCACGCTCGCGGAGGATGCGTTCCTGCGGAGCACGCTGACGCTCGGTCACCGGCTTTCGATCGAGGTATTCCGGTCGTATGTTGTCGTGCTCAGCGTCATCATGGCGCTCGAGGTGGCTCACCACGCGGTGTCGCTTCGTCTGGGTGACCGCGACCCGCGTCTCCGCCTGGCACGAACCGGGATCACGCTGGCCACGATCGTGCTCACCGCGATCATGCTCGCCGACATGCGGCTCTATGTCGACTACACGAACCTGAACGGGTTCAGGTTGATCGTACTCATTACGCTCGTGGGCCACATCATCGGCCTGATCGGTGAGGTCGTGGAATACGCGAAGGTGAAGGCGCTCGCCGTGCGGGTGGGATGAGCCGGCGCCGGCCGTGGCGCGGTGCCGGATAGAAACGGCCAGGCACGCTATCGGTCGGCGGTGAGTTCCTCGGGGCGGAAGCCCGCCACCGGGCCACGGTACGGGAGACCGCGCTCGGGCCGGTGTGGGCGACGCATATAGAGGACGGCCTGGACCGGGCAGTAGTTGTAGCAGCGGAAGCAGAGGACGCACGTACCGCCGGCGGCGACGCCGTCGGGGGTCATGGTCAGGTTGCCAGACGGGCAGATCCGGACACACCGCGCGCAGCGCGTGCAGATATCGGTGTCGATCGTGATGTCGTTTCGAAGGCGTGGGAACCACCGGCGGAATGGGCGCCGCTGCATTGCGCCGAGCACGGCGGAAAACCACCCGCGGCCCTGACCGAACGGTCGTCCGTTAACGACCGCCCAGGCGAAGCGGTCGATCTTGCGCGCTGTCTTCTCAAGACGCCGCGTGTGCGAGCCAGGATCCGCCGACCAGGCGAGCGGCGACACGGTTACGCTGATGTTATTCGGCATACGAAGATGCACCGACCAACCGATCGCCCAGCCGCGCGCGGCGAGCTCCCGCTCGTAGACGCGCGCGCCGTCGCCCGAAAAGAGGAGCTGCGAGCAAAACGTGAACACGCGCCTACCCTCGGCCTGAGGGAGCGTGGTATCGATGAAGTGCTTCATTGGCTCGGGAAGGTCGGAACCGTAGACCGGCCAGCCGAGCCCGACCAGATCGGCTCGGGCTACCAGGAGGGCGGCAGCGTCGGCATCGATCCGCTCAATGCTCTCCACGCGCGTGGGCACTCCGAGCGCGTCGAGCGACGCGCCGATTCGCCTGGCGCACCACCACGTGTTTCCGGTACCCGAGAAGCAGAAGATCACGGCGGTCATGGCTCACTATACAGCGTACCTCGGACCCATGGACAGCGGAGGAATCGGCGTTCGAAGCAGCCTGTTGGAACAGCTCGGCTGAACGGGCTCGTCACGGTGTGACGCCCAACGCCATCGCGAGAGCCGCAGGTACCCGAGACTCACCGCTCCGCGGGGCCGAGCAGAAAGTCGCGGAGCGCGACGACGGGAATGCCGTTGCGACCGCTGATTGGGGCAGGCGCAAGCGAGATGACCGCCTTGGGCCACTGGTCGTCGACCGACTCGAGCGAGCCGAACTCGCGATCGATCGTGGACTCGGCGTCGAGCGCGGCGCAGACCTGATAGTAGCAGAGCGATTCGCCCTTCTGCGCGACAAAGTCGATCTCCCGCTCACCGGCGACGCCGAC
>SKVA01000509.1 GCA_007129695.1 Spirochaetaceae bacterium
CGCGTTCGGCCGGTGCGCACTACCGTGCGCACAAAAAAAGGGCCGCTCGTGCGGCCCTTCATATCATCCGCGATCTACGGGACCGCGCATCTCTTACCAGGAGTCGACCATGTCGTCGGGATCGCGACTCTCTTCGGCGAACAGATCGGTCAGCACCCGCAGATCGTCGAAGTAGACGTAATACGTGCCGTAGGTCTCCATCAGCGCGGGGTCGATCATGAACCCGAGGATCTGGAGCCCCATCCGGTCGTTGTAGTGGTGGTCGCGCTGTCTGATCGTTGGAGGAACCGCAACGGTCAACTGCTTCCAGCCGGAGAAGTTCAGCAACCCCATGTCCAGGAAGTTAATGTTGCCGAAGTAGTCGCCCACGACCACGTAGAGGCGGTGGTTGAAGTTCCGGCCGGCCACCCAGACGCTGATCGTCTTTGTGATCCCGGGAGCCTGCAGCGGACGGATCGGCTGGACATAGATCTCCGCGTTTCCGCGACGGAAGAACGACGCCTTCACGCCCAGAACATGGTCGTCGGGAGTCGCGATTCCGAGCGCCTCCTCATCGGGGATCGGGACCTTCCCTGCCGGTCCGCCGACGAATCGGCGAGCCTCTATGACGCCCTGATCGATCGGCATATACACGCGCCAGAAGCCGGAGTCCTCGAACTTGGAGATCGAAACTTCCTTCAGGCGCTGCTGCGCGGTGTCGACACCGATGTTCGGATTGACGACTCCCTGTTGCGCAAGGACCGGTGCTATCGCCGCAAGGACGAGCACGATCGGCAGTACAAAACGCTTCATTTCCATCTCCTACTGTCGCTGCTGGGTGCCCCAGGTTTCCTGCACAAACGCAGGATCGGCGAGCCCCGACCCGTCAAAGGGTTGCTCGAACATATCGGTCAGAACCTTGATCTGGTCGAGGTAGAAGTGGAACCCTTCGACCGATTCGGCCGGCCGTGTCCAGAGCACGATCTTGGTGATTTCGAGCGTACGCCGCTGCGGAATGGTCCGAACAGCGCGCGGAATGTTGTTCGGGATCATCGCGGCCAGGTTCCGCCAGCCGCCGAAGTTGATATCTCCGAGCCGGACGTTGTGCACGATGCCGCGATGGTCGCGCAGCTGCACCTCCAGGTAGTACGCGTAGTTCGACCCCCACGCCCACAGATCGATACGCTCGGGGCGGCCGGGCAGCGGGATACCGCGTGGCACCGGGTTCCCGTCGGCGTCGTCGTCATCCTCTACCGGGATGAACTCGAGCCAGTTGTAGCCACGCCGAGTGAATGACGCCTGCACGCCAAGCACGCCCGGGTTGTCCGTGTCGGGACGCCCCATCGCGTTCGGCCACACGCCTTCTACAAGAAGGTACTCGAACGGGAACGCGAAATTGCTTTCGCCGTCCTCGATGGCGAGAAATCTGTTGCCGCGGACGATCCACCGGTACGTTCCACCGTCGTCGAAACTTTCGAGGACTACGGACTGCATGTTGGTTGCCACCTCGTTGGCGATCAATCCGCCCCCGAGGATCAGCACCAGCAAAATCGAGACGAAGAGGCCTCGTTTCATGCTCCCACTCCTTTCACCTGACTGCACAAAGCACGGTCTGCATCCGAGTATATTTCCGGGTACAGGCAGTGTCAAACACTTTTCGGCACCGCGGGCACCGTCCCGTGGCAATGCCATTCAGACCATCGGCATCGCCGGGCATAAAATCCACCCGGATTCCTGCCAGTTCCCGAGCATCATCGCAGCGCGCTCGCCTCGAAGACCGACGCAGCCACGAGCGCACCCGCCCGACCGGACGCAGTTGAAGCCAGCACGGTCAGCGCCGAGACCGGATCGTCGCGGATCACGAACACAAGGCGCGGATCGTCCGGGTTGAGCCACGCGCTGCGCACCCCGAGCAGGAAATCGCTGTCGCGGAGCGCCTCGAGCGCGCGCGAAGTCGCATCGCCGAGCATGAGGACCAGGAGCGTCTGCCCGGCATCGCGAGCACGAGTGACCCCGGAAATCTCTCTGACGCGGGAGCGCACCTGGTCGCGGGTCGGCGCGTCTGCGAACCAGTGCTCGTCGAGCCCGACCCCTCCGGAGTTCACGTACGCGTCGACGAAGCTCGCCGACTCGGCCCGCAGGTGGTCCGGATTCTCAACGCCGAACAGCACCACCGACCGACCGGTCCCGGCGAAGAGCCATTCGGCCGACCACGCCCCGGCCTCCGACGCGGCGCGCGTCGCATCGAAGCGAATAACGCGCACGTTGCCCAGGTCGGGCGCTTGCGCGGTGAATGCAACGAAGCTCCGCGCAGGATAAATCGACGCGAGATCGGCGACGAACAGCGACGCGTACGGGCTGAGCACCACGGTATCGGCTCTTGTCGACGCGACCATCGCGTCGATCGCCGCGTCCTCAAGCGTCGCTGTGTCCGACCACACGACTTCGGCGCGCCGGCCGATCGCTCGCCAGTACGCCACGAACGACGAATCAAACGCGTCGCGCGTAGGCATCCCGGCGGTGAACGCCGGGTCCGCGATGAACGCGACCTCGGCGGCGCAGCTTGCAAGCGTCAGAACCGCGGATAGTCCGCACGCGATGAAAGGGGTGGCCGGCCGGCGCGACCGCGCCGGCGGCCGCGCGCTGC
>SKVA01000142.1 GCA_007129695.1 Spirochaetaceae bacterium
ATCCGGAGAGGCCGGATGACCCGACCCGCGGGCGCGGGTCGGGCAGGAGAGACTACTCGAAGGTGAACGCGTCGCGGCTGCCGAGGTCGCCGAACGCCTCCACAAGCCGAGCCGCCATACCCTTTTCGCCCAGATGGAGCCAGCCGCGCGGGTCGATCTGCTTCTTGTTCGGCTTGTCGGGTCCGTCCGGGTTGCCGAGCTGCGAGTGCAGGTAGCCGTCGTTCTTGTCCATGTACTCTTTGATTGGCTTGGTGAACGCCCACTGCGTGTCGGTATCGATGTTCATCTTCACGCACCCGTACGACACGGCTTCACGGATCTCTTCGGGCGTACTCCCCGACCCGCCGTGGAACACCAGGTTCAGCGGCTTGTCGCCTGTACCACGATCCGCCTTGATCCGGTCCTGCGACTTCTTGAGGATCTCCGGGCGCAGTTTCACGTTCCCCGGCTTGTAGACGCCGTGCGTGTTCCCGAACGCCGCGGCGATCGTGAAGTCTCCGACGCCATTCAGCGCGTCGTACGCGGCAAGGACCTCGTCGGGCTGGGTGTAGAGCCGCGAACTGTCGATGTCCGAGTTATCGACGCCGTCCTCTTCGCCACCGGTCACACCGAGCTCGATTTCGAGCGTCATCTTCATCGCGGCCATACGCTTGAGGTACGCCTTCGACGTCGCAAGGTTTTCGTCGAGCGGCTCCTCGGAGAGGTCGAGCATGTGCGAGCTGAACAACGGCTCCCCGTGCTCCTTGTAGAACGTCTCGCCGAACTCGAGCAACCCGTCGACCCACTTGATGATCGACCGCGCACAGTGGTCGGTATGAAGAATCACCGGGACGCCGTAGTACTTCGCGAGCATCCGAATGTGGTGCGCGCCGGCCACCGACCCGGCGACGGCCGCGCGCTCGTCGGTGTTGTCGAGAAACTTCCCGGCGTTGAACAGCCCTCCGCCGTTGGAGAACTGGATGATGATCGGGGCGTTGGCCTCACGCGCGCTCTGCAGTGCGGCGTTTATCGTGTTGCTGCCGACGACATTGACCGCCGGGAGCGCGCACGGAACCGATTTGCAGTACTCGAACACTTCCTGAAGCGCTTCACCGGTGATGACGCCGGGTTTGAGTTTCATTTTCGCCATAGTGACTCCTGTACCTTGTAGTACCTAAAGAGTGTATAGGAGCCATCGGCTTTGTCAACGCACCGATTCGAAGTCGCGGACGTAGCGCGCGATGCCGAGCGCGATCGCGTCGGCGAGTTGCTGACGATACGTCGGTGTCATCAGTTTGGCCAGGTCCTCGCGGTTGTTGATGAAGCCGGTTTCGACCAGGATCGACGGCATTCGCGCCTCACGAACGACAAAGAAGTTCGCGACGTTGACACCGCGCTCGACCGGTGTCTGCGGGAGCCGCTCGGAAATCGCGTTCAGGACGGCCTGTCCCATCAGGACGCTCTCGACCGTGTACTCCTCTTCCTTCAGATCGTTGAGGATCGCCATCACGCCGGGCTCGAGACCGGCAGCAACCTCGGGTTCGAGCACCTGCCTGCGCTGACTCGGAGGCAGATAGTAGATCTCGACCCCGCGTGCCTCGGTCCACGGCTGCGGGCTCGCGTTGACGTGGATCGACACGAACAGGATGTTGTCCAGAGGATGCTCGCGTAGCGAGTTCGCGAACTCGGTCCGCTCGCCGAGCGTCATGTAGACATCGGTTTCTCGGGACAGGTGGATCGCGGGACCCGAAACCAGACCGCGTAGCGCGTCGCGCAGCCGCGTCCCGATGTCGAGCACCAGCTCCTTTTCGGTCACCACGACCGACTTGCCGTCGACGGTGACCGTGCGATTCGCGCCGGGATCCCGGCCGCCGTGTCCGGGATCGATCACGATCGCCTTGATCGGACGGACTCGAAGCGCGTCACCGGTTACGCCCAGGCGCTCGGCAAAGGCTGCGCGCGTTGCATCGGGAACCAGAAGCCTGCCTCGCGCGTAGACGATGGGGTCGACGCGAAAGAGGTCGACGAACCCGTCGACGGCGACAGGGTCGCCGGGGGTGAAGCCGATGCTCGTCGATGCGCCCCAGAGGATTCCGGTCCGGGTGAACTCATCCCACTCGAGCGTCGCACCGGTCATCGTCAGCAAGCCGTCGATGTCCGCCGGATCTGCGGCGAGCACGCCGACTGCCGGAGCGAGCGCGGTAAAAACGAGGATCAACTGCCACCGTCGGTGTACGCGCATCTCACTCACTCTATCGGCACTTTCGGGTGGGCATTGAACTTGGCCGCGTGGCGCGCTACCGTAGCGGTGTGCGTAACCGTACCGTTCTCATCGCCGTCGCGATCGCGCTCGTGGCCGGATGCGCGTCGACCCCCGACCCGACGCTCGTGCGCCTTGCCGCTCGACATTCGCCCGACCGGCCGTTCGCCGAAAGCCGCTTCTTCACACTCGCGTCGATCCGGATCCACTTCCGGGTCTGGGAGCCGTCTGGTGACCCGGTTGGAAAGATCATGATGGTGCACGGCACGGGCGCGAGCACGGTATCGTTCGACAGAATCGCTCCGCTGTTGGCCGATCGCGGGTACGCGGTCGTCGCCGCCGATCTGCCCGGCTTTGGGTTCAGCGCACTCGCGCTCGACTTCGAGCACAGCATCGACGCGCGCGCGAGTCTGATGTGGTCGGTCGCAGACCGACTCGACACCGAGGAGAACCAGTTCGGGCCGGCTCGCCGATGGATTCTGGTTGGACACGAGGCCGGCGGGGCGGTTGCTACCGCGATGACGCTCGACCGGCAGAGCCGCACCGAGGCGCTCGTCGTCATCGGGTCGAACATCGCCGACCGCGAACACCCCGGCCGGTTCATGTGGTTTCCTCCGGTTCGGTGGGCGCTACGCGCGTGGCTGCGCGAGTCGCTCTATACGCCGGGCGGGGTAGCCGAGCTGCTCGCGCGCGCGTACGGCCGCCAACCGACCGAGGACGAAGTCGACCGGTACGCGGCCCCGATCGTCAGACCGGGGATGCGTGACGCGTTTCTCAACTACCGTGCAACCGCTGGTCCGGTCGACCTCGCTCTGGAGGATATCAGCACACCGCTTCTTGCGGTCTGGGGGACCGAAGACACGAACGTTACGCCGGCCGCCACGGACCGGATCGTCGCACGAGTCCGCCACGCGACGGTAAGCCTCATAGACGGTGCCGCGCATCTGCCGACCGACACGCATCCAACCGAGACGGTCACCGCGCTCGTGACCTGGCTCGACGGTCTGTAGGGTCAAGGAAGCCGCAGCCTGCGACGGCGCTATCGCGGCTGATGCGTGGGTAGCACGACGGTCACGCGGGTCCCGTCGTCGTCTGAAGTGGCAAACGATATCTCACCGTTGTGCACGCGCGTGATCAGCGCGGCGACGTAGGTCCCGAGCCCGGTGCCGTTCTTCTTCCCACTGGTCGCGTACCGGTCGAAGAAGACCGGACGTATGCTCTGCGGAACCGGTTGCGTATTGTGGAACTCGACGCGGTACTCGCGACCGGTCGTGATCGACACCGTTACCTGATCGTTCCTATGCGAGGCTTCCACGGCGTTACGCAGCAGGTTCGCAAACGCGTCGGCAAGGTAGAGCCGTTCGCCCTCGATCGGCAGCGACACGTCACGAGTCAGCGGCCGGCCGTCGACCAGGCACACGACGCGTACCCCCAGATTCGCCGCGAGCGGATCGACCTCACGACGGACCTCTTCGACCACACGCGCAAGATCGCTCGGATCGGGACGCAGGCGATAGGTGCCCTCCTCCATCTTGATCAGATCCATACTGCTCGACAGCATCGTGTCGAGCTTGCGCCCCGATTCGCGGATGATCATGCACAGCTCCTGCTGCTCGGGCGTGATCTCGTCGGTCATCAGGATCTGCGCGGCGGCCATGATACCATTCAGCGGGTTTCGCAGGTCGTGGCGTATCATCCGCTCGACCTGAGATTTCACCTTCTCGAGCTCTTCACGGTGCCGGATCTCGTCGTTGAGCCGGTCGACGGTGCTGCGAAGCAGTTCCTCCGCACGCTTGCGCTCGGATATGTCGAGCACGAAGGTAACTTTCTTGGGCCGGCCGTCGACGTCGATGATGTACGCTGCATCGGCGATGATCGTCATCGTGTCACCGTTCTTCTTTACGACCGGCCACTCGCCGCGCAGTTCGTAGCGATGGCCCATGAACTCAGCGTGCAATCGTTCAAGCTCTTCGCGGTGTTCGGGAGGGACGACGATCGAAAAGTGCAGGCCGATCAACTCCTCCGGCTCAAAGCCGTAGAGCCGGTTGTAGGTCGGATTGACGTACTCGTAGTACCCGTTCTCATCGGTGATACAGATCCCGACCGGGGTGGATTCGATGATACCGCGCAGCCGCGACTCGCTCTGCTTGAGATCTTCGTTGTAGCTGCGGATCAGCTCGTCGCGCTGCGCGGCAAGGTCGTTGAGCGCCTTCGCGAGCTCCTTGAGATCGGCCGGGTCGCTCTCTTCGGTACGAATTTCATCGTACGTACCAGCCGTGATCTGCCGGACGAGTCGCGCAACGTCTGATAGTTCGGGTCTCTGTGCCATTCTCCCCTGGTCGGTAAAGAGTACCCGAACGAACAGTGATGTCAAGAAGCCACGAGACAGCGCAGCGCCGACGTGGTATACCACGGTATGAATCAGGATCAGGTCAAGGAACAGCTACTCGCGCTCGAGGAGGAGGTCGAAGAGTTCTTCGTGATCTTCAGCGGCAAGAGCAGCAAGAAGGTCAACGGGCTCTACCATCCGGACACCCGTCAGATCATCATCCACAACCGCAACTTCAGTACCGACAACGCATTGATGTACACCGCGATTCACGAGTTCGCGCACCACGTTCACTTCACGACGTCACCGGTACCGGTCGGACCGCGGTCGCACACGCTCGAGTTCCGCGGCATCCTGCACCGGCTGCTCGAACGCGCGGAGAGCCTGTCGATCTACCGAAACGACTTCGATACCGATCCCGACTTCATGGCGATGACGTGGAGGCTGAGGAACGAGTTCCTCGCGAAGAACGGCGCGGTGATGAAGGCGTTCGGCGCCGCGCTCGCCGACGCCGAGCGCCTGTGCACCGATCGCGGCGCCCGGTTCGACGACTACATCGAGCGGGTCCTCGCGATGGACCGCAAGACCGCGTCGACGCTGATCCGGATTCACGGCTACGATCTGAACCCGGCGATCGGCTACGCGAACATGGCGACGGTCGCCGGGATCCGCAACGAGGAGCGCCGCAGCGAGGCAGCGCGGCTGTTCGAGTCGGGGAAGAGCCCGGACACGGTCAAGATGGCGGTCCGATCAGGATCGGTACCCGAGCAACCCGACCCCGTTCAGAAGCTCGAAAAGGAGCGGACACGGATCAAACGTACGATCGCGAGCCTCGAGTCGAAGCTCGCGGCGGTCGAGGACCGGATCAGCCGAATTGTCGGTTGATATCGATCGAGTGTTCGCGTATCATAGCGATATGAGCAGCGCGGTCGACAAGGTTGAGTTCAACGACGTGCCCGGATCGATAGACAGGCACAAGGTTCGCGTCTTCTCGCTGTCGACGTGCGCCTTCTGCCGTAAGGCGCAGGACTATCTGAAGGAGCAATCGGTTGCGTTTCAGTATGTCTACCTCGATCAGCTCGACTTCGACCTGAAGCGTGAGGTGAAGCAGGAGCTCAAGGCGCGCTTCGAGAATATTCCTGTCTTCCCGATCCTGGTAGTCGACGATGAAACCGCCATCAGCGGCTTCGTCGAAGAGAAGTGGGCCGCTGCGGTCGGCCTCAAGTAGCGGCAATGGATTCGCGGCGCAAATCGCCGGAGGACGCGATCGCGTTCGTCCATGCCGTTGCCACAAAACAGGGCTGGGCCGTCAATCCGGACACCGGCTTCGTGGGCCAGCTCGCTACCGGTCTGTCGGTCAACTACAATCGCTACGGGTACTACCTTTGTCCCTGTCGCGACGGCGACGGTGATCGAGCGGCCGACCGCGATATCGTCTGCCCGTGCGACTACGCCCGGCCAGACCTGGACGAGTTCGGACACTGCTTCTGCGCGCTCTTTCTCCGACCCGGCTTCGTTGAAAGCGGTGGCCAGGCCGATCCGATACCAGAGCGACGTCCCGACTGCGAGTAACGGCTCTACTCGACTGCTTCTACCCTTCCACCGACCGATACGATTCGACGGAGTCGATTACCGCACGGACCGCCACGATCAGCTGCGGGACGATCCGTGCGCACGCGTCGGTATCAGCCGCGCGGGCCGCCGCCTCGGTCGCCCGCGCAAGGTCCACCACCGCCGAAGCATGAAGCGTACCACCGGTATTCGCAAGCGAGTGCGCCGCCCGGCTGATCTTTGCGTGGTCGCGGGAGCCAAGCGCCTGCGCTAACGCATCGATCCGCTCGGGCGCTTCGGTCGCGTAGAGCGCAAGGATTTCGTGAAGAATCTCGGGGCTGTCCGCGTAGCCATCGAGGAACCGCGTGAGGTCGAATTCGTGGGCGCTCATCCCAGCACTATACACCGCCGGCGCCGATGTCGTCAGTCGGTCGGTGACCGCAGCAGCTCGCCGCGCAGCGCAACGACCGCGTCCATATCGGGCGCGATCTCGAGCGCACGGTCGCAGTCGCTGATACCCTTGGCCGACCGCCCCGTCGCAGCGTAGAGCTTGGCACGCTGAAGGAGGCATTCCACCTGATACGGATCGTTGGACAGACACCGGGTGAGCTCGCGCTCGGCGTCATCGAGCCGACCGGTCATCTGGAGCAGGACGCCCCTGTAGAAACGTCCGCGGAGGTTCTCAGGATCGATTGCGAGCGCGGCGTCGATGTCATCGAGCGCGTCCTGATGCCGCTCGGCGGCAAGCCTTGCGACTCCGCGGTGCAGCAGCACGATCGCCCGGATGTAGCGGCGGGGGTTGGCCAGAAGGATCCGGGTGTAGACCTCATCGGCACGATCGAAGCGACCTTCGTTGTGCGCCTGCAGAGCCTCGAGCAGCAGCGAATCGAGCCCGCTCACTCCTTCGTTCCACGCCGAACGCGCGCCGGCGGCCGGAACGGACTCCGCGCCGTTCGCATCGCGAGACACCCCGAATGTGACGCTCTCACGATCGCCGGCGCCGGGCGCGTTGCCGGGTGAGGTTCCTCCCGTCGAGTTGCTGACGATCTCCCAGAACCCCTGCCGTCGCTTCTGCAGTTCGCTGTGCAAGCGTCGCTGGTACTCGCGTATCTCCTGGAACGTGATATCTGACAGGCTCAGATTCGCGTTCAGCGCGGCGAGCTTGCGCTGCACGGTATCGTCGAACGGCGTCGCGTCGGCTTTGTAGACCAGCTCGTGCTCCACCTCGGCCCACGCGTCCTGCAGGATCGTGCGGATCTGAATCTCGCACTCGAACGGAGCCCGAAGATGGAGACTCTGGACGACGTCGTCGGGAACACGGATCAGACAGTGAACGGACTCGTAGCCGAATTCACGAACCGAAAACTCGCTCCCCTTGCGGTCGACCTCGCTCACCTGGTACTGCGCGCGAAGGCACCGCTCGGCGAGCGCCACATCCTCGAGGAACGGACAGACGATCCGCAGCGCGACGATATCGGTCACCTCGACGTTCGTCGCATCGGGTGGTACCGATCGACACAGGCGGATCAACTTGGAGTAGAGGCTGTCGAAGCTCTTGACGCGGTACTTCGTCGTCGCGCGCAGCCCGCAGTTACGCAACGCTGCCTGCGTCCGGCGCTGGATCTCAAAGATCAGGCGTTCGTACGAGTCGTGTTGCTCATCGTAGCGGGCACGGAGCTCCGCCTTTGGCGGGAGCGGAATGTTGACGACTATCACTGATGACAGTATACCTCAAGAGCCGTCGGACGAGGAGGAACGATGAACGAACAGCCAAGAATCCGTATTCTTGAGATCTCATTTCTCGCGATGCTGATCGCGCTCACCTACGGGTTCTACCTGGTGATGGAGCCGTTCGTCCTCAACGCATTCCTTGCTGCGATCTTCACGTCGGTTCTCTTCCCGTTCTACGAGCGGCTCTGCCACCGATTCGGCGACCGACCGAACATCGCAAGTATCACGGTCGTGATGATCGCGTTCATCGCGGTCGCCATTCCGCTGGTCGTGATCGGCATTCTGGTCTACTCCGAAGCGGTCGGCGGATACCAGTCGCTGATGGCGAGGCTGCCCGACCTGGAAGAGCGATTCTCCGACGTCAGCCCACTCGAATGGGCGGAGGGGCTACCGGTCATCGGGCCGTACGTGCCCGATCTGCGAGACGTTGACCTGTTCGACATGATCCAGGAGGTGATCTCGAACGGCTCGGGGATGATCCTCACGTTGACGCAGCGCGGGCTTGTCACGTTCGGCGGCGCGCTGGTGAACTCGCTTGTGATCCTGCTGTTGATGTTCTTCTTCTTCGCGAGCGGCCGCAGACTGATGGCGGCCATCTACCGGATGGTTCCGCTCCCCAATCACGAACTCATGGAGATTGCGAAGGAGACCCGCCAGACTACGGTGGCAACGCTGGTATCGACCATCATAATCGGCCTGATGGAGGGTACGCTCGGAGTCGTGCTCTTTCTGGTTTTTGGATTGCCGTCTCCGTTCCTGTGGGGGATGATCATAGTCGTTGTGTCGATGATCCCGCTCATCGGGACCAATCTGGTCATCGTACCGGCGGGAGTTGCGCTGATCGTAGGCGGTCGGGTCTGGGCCGGACTACTGATGATCGCCGCCGGCGTCGCGGGCGTTGCGGCGACGCAGAACGTCGTCCGACCGAAGTTGCTCGGCGACCGGACGGGGTTGCACCCGGCGATAGCGCTGCTTGCCACGATCGGCGGGATCGCGTGGCTCGGCGTGATCGGGTTCCTGGTCGGACCGCTTCTGGCGTCCCTGTTTCTTGTCGTGTGGAGACAGTTCGCGTTGCGCTACCGCGACGAGTACGCGGCCCGCGACCGCCACGCGACGGGTGATTCCCACCCCGAACCCTCTATCGCGGCTCCTGAGCCTGAACCGAGCCCGGATCCGACAGAATGAGCATCAGCAACTCGTCGTCGTCTACGACGATCGCGCGAACGCCGACGGTGAACAGCCGGTGCACACCGTCGCGCGTCTTCAACCGGAGCGTTCCGCCACCGGAACGTTCCTTGAGGATCATGACCATGCGGTTGAGGTCTTCAAGATTCTCGTACTCGGCAAGCCCGAAGCCGCCGGAGCCGATGATCTCGTCCGCCGCGAAGCCGGTCGCTTCGGTAAAGGCGGTATTGACGTCGACAACCGCGTTGCTCGCCGCGTCGATCAGAAGGCTAGGCGCAGGGCTTTCGTGAAAGACCTGTTCGAGCTTCCGACGCCCACGCTCGATGAGCTCGGCGGCGTGCCGCTGTCGGCTGATGTCGACAACCAGGTAGAAGCACCCACGATAGTCACCGGTCTCCCCGGCGACCGAGTGGGGGGTTACAAGAACTGGAACCGCGGCACCCGACCGAACGATTATCTCGCTTTCGAACACCTCTCGCGGCAGCTCGTCGAGCGTCGGCGCGCGAAGTATCGACTCGAGCGACCGCTTACCGACGAGATCCTCCCGCGGGTATCCGGTTAACTCGCACATCGCCTGGTTGGCGAACATGCACAGATTGTCGCGGTCGGCAACCCAGATTCCCTGCTGGACGCGATGCACGATCTGGCTGAACTCGAACTCCCGGTCCTCCAGCCGCTGCTCGAGCGTTCGAAGCGCGGTCACGTCCTGGAACGAACCGTAGACTCGTGTCCCTCGGTCGTGCATCGTCTGGGCGAGTGCGTCCAGCTTTGCCCATCGCTGCGAACCGTCGCCGCAGAGAACACGAAACTCGGCGCTGCTACGCGCGCCATGGCGCGGGCCACGGCGCAAGCCGGCCCAGACGGCAGCAAATCGCGGCGCATCGTCGGGGTGGATCAAGTGAGCGATCGAGTCGACCCCGGAGAACGGACCGACATCTACGTCGAACACAGATTGCAGCGACCCGGCGCTCCACTCCAGAACATCGTCCTCAGGCTCGGCAGCGACTTCGATGACGAACGCGAAGTCGGACAGTACCGTCGAAAGCATCCGGTAGCGTTCCTCGGATTGCTGCACGGTGCGCTCGAGATCCGCCCGGTTGAGCGCAATCTCGATCGCCCCGGCGAGCTCGCGGTCGGAG
>SKVA01000008.1 GCA_007129695.1 Spirochaetaceae bacterium
GCGCTGCCTCCAGCGCGGGGCCGTCATAATCGTCGGGCAGGATGATGGCCTTGGCCTTCAGATCCTCGAGGTAGAAGTCGAATTCGTCCACCCGGTAGGCGGGGTTCAGCGGCGCGGTGACTTGGAAGGCATCGTCGCGCATACGCGAGTTGTTCACGCGGATCTCCCCCGAAACCCAGGAGCAGAGCCGTACGATTACGATCTACCTGCGGCACTTCGCCGATAGCTCACGACCGACCCTGGAGGCGATCGCGCACGGCGCGTACATCAGGGGTTGGGTGATCGCGTTCATGCGAACGCTGATGAGCCAGGAGCCGGGGATCTCGTTCCGGGTCGTGACCGCTCGTGGGACGACACCGTGCGTCGACGAGGACGCGGTCGACACGTTCGCTTGGTCGATCGCCGACCTGGGCCTTGAGCCCGAACCGCCGATGCTGGAGATCGACCGCGCCGCGGCGCATGCGGTCGTTTTCACGACCCCGCTCGACCGGACCCTGGACGCATTCGCAGCCCGTCTGCCCAAGGCATCGGTGACGCTCTTTTCGACGCAGTTCGCCGGCGGTCGCACACCGACCCAGCGCGGTGGAGCACAGATGCACACGACCGACACCGCGACGATCATCTGCGGCGGACATCTGCTGCCGATCCCCCCGCTGGGTCTGGCGCATCGCGGTGATCGCCCCACACAGTCGGCGCCGCCCGGCGCCCTCTTCCTGGAGGAGGTCGCGCTGACACTCGTCTTCGACCGTACCACGCACGAGCGAGGGCGCAACGGAGGTACTCCACGATGATGACGGTACTGTTCATCAGTCGTTTGCTGCTCTATCTGACCGCGGTGCTCGTCCCGGCGTTCCACCCGGCCGTCGTCGTAGGCTACGAAGGAACCGGAATCCTGATCTGGTTCGTTCTGGTGCCGCTCGAAATGGTGATCGGATGGTTCTTCGCTCCACCACGGCTCTCGGTGCGTGAGTGGCTGGTCGCCGCCGCGCTTCCGATCGCAGTGGTCGCGACCATCATCGGGATCGATGCGAACCCGGGTCCGCCGATCATCGCGGGAATGCTCGCGTTCGCGCTGACCTCAGCGCTCTTCCACTTCGGACCACGAGTGCGGTCGCTCTTTGCCGTCGAGCAGATCGTCCTTGCAGCGCTCTACTTCCGGCTGCTCACTTACTCGCGCGCGAGCGAGGAGGTTGCGACAGACGCGGTCGGTGCGACGCAGCTGATCTTCCTGCTGGTCGTCGTCGCGTTCCTGATGCACGGAATCGTGGTCTCGCTCGCGCTCTCTCGCGGCGGATTCCATCCGGTCGGCGACAGCAGAGTCGCGGACAAGGCATCCGCTGCCGATACGCGGCGTAATCGCCGCGAGGTCTTCGTGTTCCTGGCAACCGCCCTGCCGATCCTGCTCCTGGCAGCGTTCGCGCTACCGCCCGACTTTGTCCAGCACAACCCGGTCGTCAACCTGCTGGGAAGAGAGGCGAACCCCCCGCCGGTCCCGCTCGACGAACGCGCGGACAGTCTGCTCAGGGACGGATCGCTCATGGGTGACGGAAGGTTCGATCGCCCGGGGGAGACGTCGGGCGAGTCGGGAGCCGATGGGGACGCAAACGGTGAGGGTGGCGAGTTCAGCCTTCTGGGCGTTGATGCGTCCGATTGGAGCCAGGGCACCGACGGCGACGGTGAGGGCGATGACGAGCAGCGGGCGATCATGGTGATCGCATCGCGGCTCGATCCAGTCTACGCGGCCGACGGATACCGCGACTCCTTTGACACGATACGCGGCTTCACGTATCCGGAGAAGCAACCGCTCAACGATCTGATCCGCACCCGGTTGGCCGGCACCTGGCGCAACCCGGAATGGGTGTCCGACTCGATGCGACGCGAGTTCAGCGTGAACGTCTACTCGACGATCCCCGACCGCGTGCTGCCTTACGTCCCGCATACCGCCGAGCCAACCGTCTACCAGCCTCGGTACTACCCGTTCTCGTACTCGTTTCACGGGTCGTCGCGCGTGAGTGTCGTCGGCCGCACTCAGCTCGATCGCGCTCGCGACCTCAGCGCGGCCGACCGTGAACGCCTCGACCCCTACCTCCACATCGAGCTCCTTCCCGATCACGAGGCGGCGTTCCGCGCGCACATCGATGAACGCATCGGAGAGATTCCCCAGGGCTACCACGCGCGGATCCTGGCGATCATGGAGGCCTTCCGGACGTTCCAGTACGAGGTCGGGTACGATGACAACTTCTCTCCCGCGCACATGGCTCGCTTCGTCACCGAAACGTTCAGCGGTGACTGCGTGGAGTTCTCCAATACCGCCGCGATCCTGGGTCGGATGATGGGGATTCCGTCGCGCGTGGTGACAGGCTACCTGGCGACCGCATCGCTTCAGAACCCGGCGCACGAACGAGGGCTCGCGGTCCTTCGCGAGAGCCTTCCGCAGCTGTCGGGGTACCGCCTGGACGAGATGTACCTGGTGACGACGAGCCACCGTCACGCGTGGGTCCAGTTCTACGTGCCGGGGTACGGCTGGGTCGACTTCGAGCCGACAAGCTACGCGATCCCGCCACCTCCCGGGGGCGATCCGAACGAACGCCGCGTCGTGATACCGATCATCCATCC
>SKVA01000249.1 GCA_007129695.1 Spirochaetaceae bacterium
CTCGCGCGGCTCTACCACGAGATCGGCGCGATCGGCGAAGAGCGGCTCGCGCTCAGCACCGCGCTCACTCTTCTGTCGGCAGCCGAGCCGCTCACGCCGCGCCGCCGCGCGAAGCTCGCCGATACGCACACGCGGATCGGAGAGAACGAGTACGCCGCGGGGCAGTTCCTGACCGCTCAGGAGCGGTTCGCGTCGGCGATCGCGCTCTACGAAGAGGGGCTTCGCAGGCGCATCCTGGGCGCCGACCCGGTTCTTGCGCGCGCGTACGCGCGGTTGGGCGATATCTTCTTCTACGTCGGGCGCGACTACGAGTCGGCGCTGTCGCAGTTCCTGCTCGCGGAGCAGAACGGCTACCGCACCCCCGATCTCCACTACAAGCAGGGGTTCGTCTACTATCGGTTCGAGCAGTTCGATCGGGCGATAGACCGGTTCCGCCGCACCGCGGAGGATCCGGCGGGCCTCACGAACGCGCTCATCTGGGCGACCGCGAACACGCACTACCACCGCGGCAGCTACTTCGCCGCGGAGGCGTACTATCGCGAGCTCATCGACCGTGTCGAGCGCGAGCGCGCGTCGATCCGGACGCTCCTGCTCGACGAGGACCCGCGCCACCGATCGGTGATCGAATACATGATTCGCGCGTACAACAACCTGGGCGTCACGCTGCAGCGCTTGCACGCGCAGACCGGACGCGCGATGCAGTACACCGACGGGCTCGTCTTTCTCACCCGGTCGACCGAGCTCTCCGAAAACTATCGTCGAGACCTGGCTACTCTTGCGCGCTCACCGGCGGTCGACCTTGCGTTCCTGAACCAGAGAGAGGCGCTCTTTCCGCGCCCCGAGTTCGAGATGCAGATCTACGGGCAGATCCCCGACGACCTCGACCACCTGGTCTTCTGAGGCGCGATCGCCGCGGGAGGCCTCAAACGTCGACCATCCATCCGAAGGTGTCGGGACGGGTCCCGTACTGAATACCCTTGAGGTGGATGCGCAGTTCGTGCGTCATCTCTCCGACCTTTCCGTCGCGGAAGACGCGCGTCTTGCGGTCGTGCTCGATCGACTCTATGTACGATACGCCGGCGGCGGTGCCGGTCACGAAGCACTCGACCGTGTCTTCCATCACTTCGTCGATCGTGATGCGCCGCTCTTCGACCGGTATACCGTGCGAACGCGCGATTTCGATCACGCTCAGTCGGTTGATTCCGGGAAGCACGGTGTCCTCGAGCGACGGCGTGACCAGCGTCCCTGCGGAGAGCAGGAAGAAGATGTTGCAGCTCGACCCCTCCTCGACGTACTTCTTTTCGGTCGAGTCCAGGAAGATCGCCTCCATGTAGCCGAGCTTTTCGACCGACTTCTTCGTCATCGTCGGGATCACGTAGTTCGCGTCGCACTTGATCCAGCCGGTTCCGCCGGGAGTCGCGCGCACCTTGTTCGTCGTGATCGCCTTTGCCGGGGCGGTTGGGTCAAAATAGCTGCCGACCTCGGTCTCGATGATGACGACCCACGGCTTCGAGCTCAGGTTGAGCCCGATTCCGGGCTCCGAGTAGCTGAAGGGGCGGATGTAGACCGCGCTCGCGGTCGCGAAGTCGTCGGCTTCCCACTTCGCGTTGAACTCGGGCCGGAAGCCGATATCGGCGTTGCGCCGGGTCGCCTCTATGCACGCGGCGACGAATAGCTCCTCCGGGTACGCGGGCATCATCAGGCCCTGCATCGAGCGGTTCATCCGCGCCGCGTTTTGATCGGGGCGGAACAGCCTCATCGACCCGTCGGGCTGAGGAAAGGCCTTCAGCCCTTCGAAGCACCCCATCCCGTACTGCGTCGTATAGTTGACCAGCGGCAGTTCGGGGAACGAGTTCCGCGATCCGACGAGCGCGAGCCGCTCGGCGTCGCCCATCGCAGCCTCTTCGGCCGGGGTTCGGTGCGGTTTCTCGGTGTACGTTTCGGTCCACTTCCCGCGTCCGTCGGACTGCGCCAGGTACGCCCACGGGTACATCGCTAGTGTGAAAGCCATGCGCCCATGATACAGTACGAGCATGGCCGACGCAACGATAATCATGGCAGGCGGGTCGGGAACCCGGCTGTGGCCCGCTTCGATCGGGAAGAGCCCCAAGCAGCTCCTTCGCATCGGCGGCGGGGAGAGCCTGATCGCTCTGGCGGTGATCCGCGCGGCCGCCGCGACCCCGTCGGGGCCGATCGTCATCGTCACGCACCGCGACCACGTCGCGGGGATCGCGGCCGACGTCGGCGCGCTGTCATCGCTCACGCTCCCGGGGATTGCAGAGCGCATCGTCTACCTCCCGGAGCCGGTCGGCCGGAACACGGCTCCCGCGATCGCGCTTGGCGTCGGCTTTCTCCTCTCCGAATGCGGCGCCGACGCGTCGGTGCTGGTCCTCACCGCCGACCACGTGATCGAACCGGTCGACGCGTTTGTCGCGGACGCCGACGTCGCGTGCTCGGTCGCGCGCGACGGCTACCTGGTCTGCTTCGGGATCCCGCCCGAGCGCCCTGAGACGGGCTACGGCTACATCCACGCGGGTGACCCGGTCGGCGGCCTGGGTTCCTCCGCGCCGCGGTCGGCACCCCCGGCGCGCGTGC
>SKVA01000410.1 GCA_007129695.1 Spirochaetaceae bacterium
ACGCCACGCGTCGGCGTACCAGCGGATCAGATCGGCCACGTACGCGCGATACTCCGCCGACATCGATTCGTCGATCCGGCCGGTGACCGAGCGCCCGCCGCCCGTCCGCGGAGCCGTCGGTGCGCTTCGCCCGGCGAGCCGCTCGTAGAGACGGGCGTTCAGGTAGTACTCGAAGAGCACCGGTCGGTCGGGTCTGCCGCGACGAAGCACCGTCGCGAGCTGGTCAAAATCGGGGGTGTGGCTCATTCCGTGCTCCTGCTCCACTACTACTCGGATTCGACCGGCCAGACAACCGGATTGAGCCGACTCGCCGCGATTTCTCCCGGTTTGCACCCGGGCATCCACGCCTCCAGGTCCTTGCGGTGCGGGTCGGACTTCGGCTCCAGAATCCGGGCGTCCTTGTCCATGTAGATCACGGTCATCACGCGCCTCGGTCGGTCGGTCAGGTTCGCGCCGGCGCGGTGGAAGGTCCAGCCCATGTGGAAGCTCACGTCGCCGGCGGCGAACGGCTCTTCGACCAGGGTCTGGTCGCGCGTCTTCATGAAGTCGCCGATCCGGCGGTCGCTTTCGTCGCTGATCGCAAGGTCACGGCCGAACGACACGTGCTGGCTCTCCGGGCTGAACGCGAGCGGCCCCATATCGAGCGGCGTGTCCTGGAGCGGGATCCACGCGGTCGTCGTACTCACGGTGTCCAACGGCCAGTAGAACTGGTCTGCGTGCCACGGCGTCTTCCCGCCGCCGGCTTCCTTGTAGAGCGCCTGATCGTGGTAGATCCGCGCCCCCGCGCACTCCATCAGTTCGGCGGCGATCCGGCCAAGCCGTGACGAACGAACGAGCGCCGCGATCGTCTCATCGTGCGTCCAGAGGTTCGGGATCTGCAGGAACGCCTTGCCGTACGTGTCCCGCTTCTCGAGCGGCAGGTAGTGCGCGGAGTTCGCCTCGACCTGACGCGTGACGTGGTTCTCAAAAAAGTCGATCGTTTCGCGGCTGAGCACGCCGCGCAGCACCACGAAGCCGTCCTTCTGGTATCCGGCGATTTCTGCGTTGTCGAGCGCGAACGGCGTCGCGAGCTCATCCGTGATGGCGGTGGGTATCATAGCGTCTCCTGCACCGGAGCATAGACGTCGAGCCACGGTTGTGGCTTGCGTTCGTGTATCCGATTATGGTGCTTCTGTAGCGCACCTATAGCCCCAAAAGCCGAGAACAGGTTACAGTACAACCGATGCGGCTCGAGTACGAGCGCGTACCGGTCGACGCGGCGCATTCGTTCGCTGCGTTCCGGTACGCGACCTCGCATATCCACCACGCGCTTCACGTCCACGACGAGGTCGAGATCGCGTACGTCGTGCGTGCGAAGGGTATCGTCTACTGCGGGAGCCGGACGACTCCGTTCGCCGACGGCGATCTGTTCCTGATGGGTAGCCGCGTGGCGCACCGCTTCGAGGGGCGAACCGTCCTGCCACACCGGACCGCGGTTGCGACGGTCGTTCAGTTTCGCGCCGATCTCTACGGCGGCGGATTCCTCGACCTGCCTGAGAACGCGGCGCTCCGCGCACTCATCGACGCGGCGGCCGTCGGGCTGAAGGCCGAGCGCGTAGCAGCCGGCGTCTCGCGGCAGCTGTCGGGGTTGATCCGCTCCCGGGCGACCGAGCGACACGTCAGGCTTCTGACGCTTCTGTCGACGCTCTGCGATCTCGACTGGGTCCGGCTGTCGAGCGGCCCGATCGACGAGCGGTCCGGCGCGCGCGGCATCGATCGTCTGCACAGGCTGCAGGCGTACGTAGAGGCGAACTATCGCGACCGGATCGATCCGGTTGCGCTCGCGTCGCAGATTGGCCTGTCGCGCGTTGCGATGTGTCGCTACGTGCGGCGCGTGACGCGGATGAGCCTCACCGAGCTCGTCAACGACTACCGACTGCTCCAAGCCGCCGAACAGCTGCGCGAAACCGACAGAACGGTAGCGGGAGTAGCGCTCGATTCGGGGTTCACGAGTCTGTCGTACTTCAATCGCCGGTTTCGCGAACGGTTCGGACAGACCCCGACCGCGTACCGCGCGGCGTGGAGCGGCTAGCGGAGTTTCTTGAGCGATACCGCGTTCATGCAGAAGCGCAGCCCGGTCGGCTGCGGTCCATCGGGGAAGACGTGCCCAAGATGCGCGCCGCACGCGTTGCACGTCGCCTCGATCCGGACCATCCCGTGCGACCGGTCGGCGTGGTACGCGACCGCGTTGTCGGCGATCGGCTCGGTAAAGGAAGGCCACCCGGTCCCGGAGTCGAACTTGACGCCACCGTCGAAGAGCTCGGTCGCGCAGCACGCGCATCCGTAGATCCCCGGTTCGAAACGGCTGCACATTTCGGAGCTGAACGGCCGCTCGGTACCCTTCAGGCGCATGACCTGGTAAGCTTCGCGCGTCAGGAGCGACCGCCACTCGTCGTCGGAGCGGTCGACCGTCGTGTCCGGCGCCGGATTCCCGGCCTGCGTCCGATGCATGATCTCATTCCAGCTTATCACGAGACAGAGATACTGCCGAAACCGGGCCCGCGGCAAATGGCGTGCCGAGTCAACAATCTCGGCACCAGTCATCGAGTATTTGC
>SKVA01000366.1 GCA_007129695.1 Spirochaetaceae bacterium
GCGATCGCCGCCGGCGTCCGGCGGTTCGTGCTCGTATCGACCGACAAGGTCGTCGAGCCACGGAGCATCTACGGGGCGTCCAAACGGATCGCCGAGCAGATCGTGCTCAGCGTCGACTCGCCCGGGTGCGACTGCATGGTCGTCAGATTCGGAAACGTGCTCGCATCGCGCGGCAGCATCATCCCGCTGTTCGATCAGCAGATTCGCAAGGGAGGGCCGGTCACGCTGACCGACCCTGAGGTCACTCGCTACTTCATGACGATCGGTGAAGCGGCGGCGCTCGTGCTGCAGGCGGGCGGGATCGGCACCGGCGGCGAGCTCTACATCCTGGACATGGGCGAGCCGGTACGTATCCGTGATCTGGCGGAGCAGATGATCAGGTTCTACGGGTACGAGCCAGACGTCGACATCGCGATCGAAGTAGTCGGAATGAGACCGGGCGAGAAGCTGCACGAACGTCTGGTCGACGACTGCGAGCGACCCGAGCCGACCGACCACCCGCGACTGCTTCGCGTGTCGGGAGAGCGCGTCAATTCGGACGCGGTATCGCGCCTGCTCGACACGCTGCGTCCGGTCTGCTTCCGCAACCCGGATCGACCGGACGACTACCGAAATCGATCCCGCCTCCGGTCGGCCGTCGGCGAGTGGGTGCCGACGCTCGAGAGTCCGGTTGGGGAACCGGCGTACTGATGGCTGCATCATCACACGAGTCGGCGAGGATCGCGTTCCACCGTGTATCGCTCGGCGACGCTGAGGAGCGGGCGGTGCTGCGCGTCATGCGCAGCGGCTGGCTGACGACCGCGCACGAAGCGCGGCAGTTCGAAATCGAGTTTGCGTCCGCGGTCGGAGCGCGTCACGCGCTGGCGGTCAGCTCTGCGACGGCGGGACTCCACCTTGCGCTCGAGGCGGTAGGCGTGACGGCCGGCAGTCGCGTGATCACATCTCCGTACACATTCGCGGCGAGCTCCGAAGTGATCCGCTACCTGGACGCCGATCCGCTCTTCGTGGACGTCCGTGAGGATGACCTGAACATCGACCCGGAAGCGGTCGAAAAGGCGCTCGCCGGATCGCAGCGAGTATCTGCGGTTCTTCCGATCCACATCGGAGGGCGAGCGTGCGCGATCGAGCGTATCGTGGCCGCAGCGGCCGAACGATCGGTCCCTGTGGTTGAGGACGCAGCGCACGCGTTCCCGGCCACGACCAACGGGCGATCGCTTGGAACGTGGGGATCAGCCGGGGTCTTCAGCTTTTACGCGACCAAGACGATGACGACGGGCGAAGGCGGCATGATCGTCACCGATGACGAAGCGCTCGCGCGGCGCGCGTCGGTGCTCCGGCTTCACGGGATCGACCGCGACGTCTGGAACCGCTACACATCGGAACGTCCGAGCTGGGAGTACGAGATCGTCGACGTCGGGTTCAAGTACAACATGCCCGACCTGCTTGCGGCGATCGGTCGCGTCCAGCTGACGCGGGCCGACTCCTTTCTGGCAGACAGGCGGCGCGTGGCCTCGATCTACAACCGCGAACTTGCAGACGCAGGCTACCTGCAGTTGCCCGACACGGCCGACAGCGCGTGCCACCTCTATGTAGTTCGGATTCGACCCGAACGGCTGACGATCACGCGCGATGAGCTGATGCACCGGCTCGCGGATCAGGGGATCGGGACGTCGCTGCACTACATTCCGCTGCACCTGATGCCGTACTACAGGCGACGGTACGGTTTCTCGCCCGCCGACTTTCCGGTATCATTGGACGCGTATCAACGCGCGGTGAGTCTGCCGATCTATCCGGATCTCACCGACGAGGAGGCGGATCGAGTGACTCGGACCATCAGATCGGTGTGCGAGAGTCGTCTCGCACCATAAGCATGGCCACAACCGTTCGCCAGGCACTGAAGGGACGCGGTGACTTTGTAAGCGATATCTACGTCCCCGACATGCTCTACGCATCGACGATCCGGTCTCCCTACGCTTCGGCGGCCATCCATCGTGTCGATGCGACTCGACCTCCCGCGGGGACGACCTGCGTGACGGCCGCGACGATTCCGGGCTCAAACGAGCTCACCGTCGGCGATGAGTCGATGCCGATCCTCGCCGAACGACGAGCAAACTACGCGGGTGAACCGATAGCGTTGATCGCCGGGCAGTCTCAGCGCGCGGTCCTTGCCGCAACCAGCGACGTCTACATCGAGTTCGCCGAGCAGCCCGGGAGCTTCGCCTTCGTACACCCAGACCCGCAACGGATCCAGAGCCACCGGGTTGTCGAACAGGGGCGCGTAGACGACGCGCTCTCCAGCTCGGTACGTGTCGTCGACGGAACGTACCGGACCGGGATCCAGGAACACCTCTACAACGAGCCGCAGGGCGCGGTCGCGATTCCAGGCGACGACGCGATGGAGATACGGTGTGCGACGCAGTGGCCGTACCACGTGCGGGCTACGGTCGCGGCGGCGCTCGGCTGGCCTGCGCAGCGGGTCATAGTCAGACCCGGCGACCCGGGAATATCGCTCGACGGGAAACTCTGGTACCCGTCGCTCGTGGCCGCACACGCGGCGCTGCTTGCGCACGCCGCAGACCGGCCGGTCAAACTGGTCTACTCGAACGTCGAAGACTTCCGATATACGTCCAAGCGAGCCCCGGTTACCGTGCGGGTGAGCACGGGGTTGTCCGATTCGGGCGAGCTCATCGCCGCGGACATCGAAGCGTTCTACAACGCCGGCGCGTATCCGCTGTTCACGAGCGAGATAGTCGAACAGCTGACCGCGTCACTGTTCTGTCACTACGTGTGTGAGAACATCCGGATCTCGGTCACCGCGGTCCGAACCAACCTCCCTCCGCTCAACGTACTGAGCGGATTCGCCGCAGCCTCCGCTCACTTCGCGACCGAGTCGCACGCGGCCCGAATCGTGGAACTCACCGAGTCTGATCCGGTCGTGTGGCGCACCGCTGCGGCTGCGGGTCACGCGAAGGGCCGGCGCGGTCGCGATACCATCGCCCGGTTGGCCGATGTGCTCGGCGAGGCGGCCAGGCAGAGCGACTTCTCGCGCAAGCACGCCGCGTACGAGCTGCAGAAAAAGCGGCGCGACGCGTCGCAGCAGCGCTCGCCGACCCGCGGGATCGGAATCGCGGTCGCGTCACAGGGAAGCGGCTTCATCGGCGAACACCGTAACGAGTACAACGGGACGATCGTCGTCCGTCTCGATGGAGACCGCAGCGCGACGCTCCTGACATCGGCGGTCGCCGGCTCGACATCGGTCGCGCAGGGGTGGCGCAGGATCGTAGCGGAGACGCTCGGTATCGAACAGCAGGCGGTTCACGTCGCACGTCCGGACACCGATCTCACCCCCGACTCCGGTCCATCGACGCTGTCGCGCAACGTGGCGGTCATCGGGCGGTCCATCGAACTCGCGTGCGAAGCGATCCAGAAGCAGAGATTCCGCAAGCCGCTACCGATCGAGGTTCGCCGCTCCGGGAAGGTGACCCGGACATCCCGGTTTGGACCGACGACGCGCGGCGAATCGCCGTACGGTGAGCTATCGTACGCGGTCGCCGTCGTCGAAGTGGCGGTCGACCCGGTGACCTTCGAGTCGGCGGTGGAGAACGTCTGGCTCGTCGTTGACGGCGGCCGGATCGTCGACGAGGTAGAGGCGCGCCGTAGCCTGGAGATGACAACGACGCAGGCGCTCGAATGGGCAACGCACGAGCTGGTGACCTACCACGACGGCGTGATCGATCCCAGAAGCTACCTCACGTACCGTAACATCGCCAGACCGGTCCGTCCGCGCATCAGTATCGAGATCGAGTCGGCAAATGACCGCGCACCGCTCGGCATAGGTGAACTGCCGCAGAGCTGCATTCCGGCCGCGCTCGCCGCAGCCGTCAGCCAGGCGACCTCCCGCTACATGGATCAGGTCCCCACCGATCCACAGCTGATCCACGGGTATCTGGAGCACGCATGAACATCATCTTCACGCTCAACCACGAGCCAATCGAGATCGATGTGGACCCGGCTGAGCTGCTCGTCGACCTGCTTCGCCTGCGACTGGGGCTTCGGGGAGCGCGACCGGGATGCCTGCGCGGACAGTGCGGGTCGTGCTCGGTCCTCTTCAACGGAGCGCTGGCAGCGGGCTGCCTGATACCGGCGTTCCGCGCGTACGGCGCGACGATCCTGACGATCGAAGGGTTGATGGACACCCCCGACTACCAGGACATCGAAAAGGGCTTCATCCGGGCGAACGCGCGTCCGTGCCGGTTCTGCGCGGCGGGCAAGTACCTGTCGGTTCACGCGCTACTCGAATCGCACGCCGACCCGACCGATGAGTCGCTTCAGGATACGCTCTCGGGAGTCTGGTGTCGTTGTACGACGCACCAGCGGCTCGCGCGCGGCGTGCGATACGCGGCTGACTTCAGGCGACGGAGAGTGCAGCGTGGCCGATAGGGGCACCGCGGTATACTTTCCTGACACGCTCGGAGAACTGCTGCTGTTGGCGCGGAGGGAACCCGACGCGCTGATCTACAGCGGGGGTACGTTCATTCTGAACCAGCGTGTCGGCAGGTTCGCCGACCTGCCGCCGGCGGTCATCTCGCTGCAGGACGTCGAAGAGCTGAAACGGGTGTCGCGCTCCGAGCGGTACCTCGAGATCGGCGCAGCGCTCCCGATCCGCGACATCCTTGCCCTCGGCCGGTCGAACGTTCCCGAGTGCCTCTACTCCGCGCTGCGGATGATCGGACCTTCGGCGGTAGCAAGCCTGGCCACGCTCGGCGGGAACATCGCGGTGCCGGGCCGGGTCCTCACGTCGGTGCCGGTGCTGTCGCTGCTCGACGCGCGGGTGGAGCTCCGCCGGCAGGGAGCGAGCCGGTGGCTTGCCGTGTCACGCGTCCACAGGCCGAACGGAAACCTCGAGCTCGCCGAGTCGGAGGTCATCACCAGGGTCAGAATCCCGCTCCAGCCGTGGAGTATCGAGGTTTTCCGACGCTTCGGCAGCGAGCTTGCTCCTGAGTCCGAGCCGCTGTCGTTCTGCGGGCTTGCGCGCACCAGCAACCGGATCATCGAAGAGATCAGGATCATCGGATCGGCCGGGTTGCCGGCTCCTCTGCGCGACCGCGACGTCGAATCAGAGCTGGTCGGTCGACGCATACCGCTCGCCGAACGCGACATCTCGACGGCGGTTGAGGTCTACCAGACGCTCGGTACCGGACTGACTCCCATCCAGCGTGACCGCTTCGTGCGGCTCGTGCAGTGGTTCCTGCTGAACCTGCCGGCGTCGTAGTTTACAGCGGGTTTCGGCTGCGGTATAGTTCAGGCGCTGGGAGCGCGCGTGCCGCAATTCGTCAGTCTCCACAATCACACCGATTATAGCCTTCTGCGGGCGAGTTCCAGGATCGGCGATCTGGTAGCCCGGGCAACCGATCTCGAGATGCCGGCGCTCGCGATCACCGACGACGGCAACCTGTTCGGCGCGCTCGAGTTCTACAACACGTGTCGCAGGGGCGGTATCGCACCGATCATCGGGTGCGACTTCTACCTGGCCGCCGAATCACGGCACGATCGTTCGCAGACCGACAGCGGGCTGCGCGCGCCGCGACTGGTCCTGCTCGCGACGAGCGATCGCGGGTACCGCAATCTGATCGCGCTATCATCGGCCGGCTACACCGAAGGGTTTTACTACCGTCCGCGGATCGACGATGAGCTGCTCGGTGCGTACCACGACGATCTGATCTGCCTGAGTGGATCGGTCTCGGGCGATGTGCCGCGACTGGTCCTGATGAACCAGATGGACGAGGCGAAGCGCCGCGTCGAGTTCTACCTGGGCCTGTTCGGACACGACAGTTTCTTCCTGGAGCTCAATGACCACGGCATTCCCGAACAGACCGCGCTGAACCGGGGGCTGATCGAGCTGCACGAGCAGACCGGCGCGCGTCTGGTGGCTGCCAATGAGTCGTACTACGTTCGCAGGGAAGACGCGAATGCGCACGATACGCTGCTGTGCATCGGTTCGAGCCGGAAGAAGAGCGACACGTCGCGATTCCGATTCAGCACCGATGAGTTCTACCTGAAGAGCGCGGCGGAAATCGCCCGGATCTTCCCTGACCAGCAGGCTGCGCTCGAAGCGACCACCGAAATAGCCGACCGATGCCGCTTCGAGATGGAGCTGCCCGGACCGATGTTCCCGAACTACGAGATCCCTCCCGAGTTCGCAACGCCCGACGACTATCTGCGCCATATCGCGCGCGATGGCCTCGCGCGCCGATATGCGAGTCCCGACGATCAACTGAACACGCGTCTCGAGTACGAGCTCGACGTGATCACGTCGATGGGTTTCACCGGGTACTTCCTCATCGTGTGGGACTTCATCCGCTACGCACGCGAGCACGGAATCCCGGTCGGTCCCGGCCGCGGATCGGGGGCCGGATCGATTGTGGCGTACGCGCTGCAGATCACCGACATCGACCCGATCAAGTACGGCCTGTTGTTCGAGCGGTTTCTGAATCCCGATCGCGTCAGCATGCCCGACTTCGACATCGACTTCTGCTACGAACGTCGCGGCGAGGTGATCGAATACGTTACGCGCAAGTACGGCGCCGACCGCGTCGGGCAGATCATCACGTTCGGCACCCTGAAGTCGCGCGCGGTCATCCGCGACGTCGCACGCGCTCTCGACCTGCCGTACAACGAGGCCGACGCGATCGCGAAGCTCGTCCCGAAGGATCTCAAGATCACGCTCCCGAAGGCGCTCGAGCAGGTACCCGAGCTGCAGGCGATGGTTGACAAGGGCGGCGTCCTGCAGGAGCTGATAGAGACAAGCATCAAGCTCGAAGGGCTGCACCGGCACGCGTCGACGCACGCGGCGGGTATCGTGATCGGCCGCGAAGAGCTGACCCGCTACGTGCCGCTCTATCGCGACCCGCGCACCGGCCAGGTTTCGACGCAGTTCACGATGGAGCTGCTCGAAGAGTGCGGGCTCGTGAAGATGGACTTCCTCGGGCTCAAGACGCTCACGCTGATCGAGAACACGCGCGCGCTCATCCGCAATCGAGGAATCGACCTGGACCTGGACGCGATCCCCGAAGACGACCCGGCCACGTTCACGATGCTCGGCAAGGGATTGAGCAAGTCCGTTTTCCAGTTCGAGAGCCCGGGAATGGCGAAGGTGCTCCAGCGCGCGCGCCCGACACGGATCGAGGACCTGATCGCGCTGAACGCGCTCTATCGTCCCGGTCCGATGGAAAACATCGACCAGTTCGTGGACTCGAAGAACGGACGCACGCCGATCACCTACCCGCTTCCCGAACTCGAGCGTCCGCTGCGCGAGACCTACGGGGTCATCGTATATCAGGAACAGGTCATGGAGATCGTTCAGATCGTGGCCGGGTTCACGCTTGGGCAGGCAGACATCCTGCGCCGCGCGATGGGCAAGAAGAAACAGGCAGAAATGGCCAGCATGAAGGTCAGCTACCTGGAGGGAGCCAAGGCGCGCGGAAGAAGGGACAAGGACGCGGAGGCAATCTTCACGCTGCTCGAGCCGTTCGCCGGGTACGGGTTCAACAAGTCGCACGCCGCTGCCTACTCGGTGCTCGCGTACAAGACCGCGTATCTGAAGGCGAACTTCCCGGTCGAGTTCATGGCTGCCAATCTCACGAATGAGATCAACAACCCCGACACGTTCGCCGACTACATCGCCGAGTGCGGGCGAATGGGCATCCCGATCGTGCCGCCGGACATCAACCTCAGCAAGAAGTACTTCTCCGTCGACAACGAGCGGATCGTCTACGGCCTTGTCGGGATCAAGAACGTCGGCGCGGGCGCCGTGGACGCGACGCTCGACGAGCGCGATTGCGGGGGGCCGTATCAGAGCTTCATCGACTTCCTGGAGCGAGTCGATCTGCGCAGCGTCAACCGGAAGGTCGTCGAAACGTTCATCCAGTGCGGCGTGTTCGACTCGCTCGAAGAGAATCGCGCACGCCTGCTCGGAAACCTGGACCGAGCGCTCGAGTACGCGGCCAACCGCCGTGACGCGCGCGAAACCGGTCAGGTGTCGCTGTTCGAGGACACCGGTGAAGCGATGTTCACCTACGAACCGGTCAAGCCGTGGAACCGACTCGAACAGCTCGGCTACGAGCGGCAGAACCTTGGCACCTACTTCTCGGGCCATCCAGTCGACGCGTACAGGACCGAGTGGGAGACGCGCACAACGCTCGACCTCGGCAAGGCGCAAAGCGCTGCCGGCGACCGTACGCATCGGGTCGTCGGGCTGATCAAGGGTATCCGACGGATCGTCACCAGGAAGGGCACGACGATGGCGGTCGGCGTTGTCGAGGATTTCCGCGGTGAACTCGAGTTCGTACTCTTTCCCGACGTCTACGACGCAGTGGAGTCCGCGTCGCCCGATCTCCTCACCGACGAGTCGGTTGTCGGACTCGAGGGCAAGGTCGACGCAACCCGCGATCGCCTGCAGTTCGTCGTGGAGTCGGTGAAGCAGCCCGATGAGCTCGAGCAGCGTGACGCCGGTCAGCTACACATACGGATGATCGATGACATTCCGTCGGAGGAGGATCTCTACGAGCTGCGCGCATTTCTTGGCGAACGGCCCGGCGGATGCACGGTGTATCTCCACTTCAACGGACACAACGGTAGCGACGAACACGTCGTGCGGGCGTCCACGCAGCTTATGGTGTCGTCAAGGGACGACGAAATCGCACAGATCCAGTCGCATCCCTACGTAGAGGCGGTCTGGAAAGTATTGGGGGACGGATGGACATCTTCAGACTGATTATGCGGCTCGCGTCGAGCGTGCTCGTACTCTACTCGCTTGCCGTACTGCTTCGGGTTCTGCTCACCTGGGTGCGCGGCCCCGACCTGGGACGCGCGGCCGAGTACCTCGAGCGGATCACCGATCCGTACCTGAACTGGTTTCGCCGGTTTGAGTTTCTGACGATCGGTGGTATGGACTTTGCGGTCGTTGCGGCGCTCATCGTGTTGTCGATTCTGTCGAGTATTGCCGGACAGCTCGCGGTGAGCCCGCAGATCACCTTCGGGTGGATACTCGCGGTGATCGTCGGCCGGACCGCGTCATCGGTGTTCTTCTTTGTGACGCTCTTCCTGATCATCGCGGCGATCCGGGTCGTCGGATCGTTCATGGGAGTCGACACGTCGAACCGGTTCTGGGTGGTCCTCGACCAGCTGCTGCAGCCGATCGTCGAACCCGCCGCACGGTGGGTATCGCGCGGACGCGTCTTCACGTACCAGACGGCGCTCCTGGTGTTCTGCGGAACACTCCTGGTCGTGCTGATCGTGGGGCGGATCGCGATCGCGATCGTCGTGGCGCTGCTCGGGAGCATCCCGTTCTGACGGATGTTTGTCAGCGAAATCGCGCAGAGCGTAACCAATTGCCCCGGCGTGGGGCCGGCGAAGGCACGCGACCTTACCCGGCTCGGAATCGCGTCGATCGCCGATCTGCTCCTGCACCTTCCGCGTGCGTACGAGGACCGGCTCCAGCCGGTGCCGTTCGCGCTCGCGCGGCCTGACCGTCCGGTCAACACGACGGCCGAGGTCGTCGCGCACAGCTACATCGGCGCCGGACCTCTCGCTGCGACGACCGCTCGCTACGGCCGGCGCGGCAATCGCACGCTCAAGGTCCACCTGCGCGACGAAACCGGTGACGCCGTGCTCGTGTGCTTCGGGCGCAACTTCCTCGACCGAGCGCTTGCGCCGGGCAAGCAAGTTCGCGTGTACGGCACATTCATGCGACGCTTCGGTGAACTGCAGGCAGCCGCGTTCGAGTTCGAGCCGGTCACCGACGCGCAGTCGACGCGGTTCGACCGTGTGCTGCCGATCTACCCGCTCGCCGGAAACCTGGCGCAGAGCGACCTGCGCAGGGCAGCTTCGTCGGCGCTCGGACAGTACGGACGGCACGTCCAGTCCGAGCTTCCCGATGCACTGCGCGTGCAACGGCGCCTCCTGTCGACCGCCGACGCGCTCGCCGCGGTCCACGAGCCCGAGTCGGTCGACCACGCGAGGGCCGGTCACGCAAGCTTCGTCTACATGGAGCTCTTCTTTCTGCAACTCCA
>SKVA01000039.1 GCA_007129695.1 Spirochaetaceae bacterium
GGGTACGGGGGATCGTTTCGGCGTTGGTTCGAGAGCAGCACCGATTCTCCCGGTGGCGCACCGTACAACAGCTGGGGTAACGGCTCGGCGATGCGGGTGAGTCCGATCGGCTGGGCATTCGATGCCGAGGCTGCCGTACTCGACGCGGCGGAGCGATCGGCGCTCCCGACGCACAACCACCCGGAGGGCGTGAAGGGAGCCCAGGCGGTGGCGCTTGCAGTCTTCCTGGCGCGAACCGGTGCGTCGAAGGAAGAGATCCGCGTCGCGGTCTCGACCCGATTCGGGTACGACCTGAACCGCGCGATCGACTCGATCCGCCCGGTTTATGAGTTCGACGTGAGTTGCCAGGGGTCGGTGCCGGAGGCGATCATCGCGTTCCTCGATTCGACCGGCTTCGAAGACGCGATCCGGAACGCGGTATCGCTCGGCGGGGACGCCGACACGCAGGCGTGCATCGCAGGCGCGATCGCCGAGGCGTTCTACGGCGGGGTGCCGCCGCGCGTACTCGCGTGGGTGTTGCCGCGGCTCGACGACGTCCAGATCGACGTGGTCACCCGCTTCCTCCGTCGGTTCGTCGGTGGGAGCGCGGCGGCCGCGGACGATGAGATTCACGCCAGACGCGAGGCAATCGGGGCTGGCGCAGGAGTGTTGCCCCAGGCGGGCGGCCCGACCAAGGCGGATGGCCGGTCTCCGGGCGGCGCGCCGATGGTTCCGTTGGCTTCGACGTACACGCTCCTACTCCACCGGGAGTCGTGGCAGCGCTTGAGTGATCACGCCGCGCGGCTCTCGCTCGACCGGTCGAGCGCGGGCGCACGCCTTCGTGCGACGCTCGCTGAAGTCCCCGTTCCCCGGATCGACGCAGCGTGGCTTCTGGACGCTCTTATCGCGACCAAACGCCCGCGCAGCTTCGCCGAGAGCGAGGTCGCCGGGAACGGCAGCGACTGGACCGGGGAGGAACTCAGGCTCCTTGGTGACGTCTCGATCGCGGTTCCCGTCACCGTCTACGACGACGCAAGGCACACCGCCCCGCTCGTTCACGATCGGCCGTTCACGGCGACGCTCGTCTTCGTCCCTGGCGCGCTCCTGCGCTCCGGGAGCGGCAGCGCGGCTGCAGCCGACTGGGCCGAGGTTGTGCGCGACGGCCGGATGGTCCAGGAACGGTACGAGGCGCTCTACGAGCGGCGCCTCCTGCCCGCGCTGCGCTACGCGAGTGCTACCGCTGAGGCCGCCGGTCGGCGGGCGCTCGTGACGATTCCGGGGCTTGGCTGCGGGCAGTTCGCGGGGCGGTTCAGAGGCACCCTTGGACCGCAGCTCCGTGACGCAATTGTGTCAATTCTCCGGCGAAACGTCGACTCGCTCACCGGCATCCGCGCGGTCTGGTTCGACCCGTACAGCGAGTGCAGCAACGAGCGCGTCCAGATCGGCCACGCCACGATGTACGTGCGACCGCTCACGCGGAACAAGCCCGGCCTGCCGCAGCTCAGCGCGCCGGCGGCGTTCGCGCGCGCGGTCGACGATCCTGCTCTCGCCGGCTGCGATCTGTACAGCGTCGTCGCGTGGGACCACGTCTCGTGGCCGGGGAACGACTTCTTCACCGGAGCGCGCTCGACCGACGACGGCGTGAAGGCAGCGGCAACCGACTCGATGTTCGCTCTCACCGGCTTCCGTGGCCGCTACAATACCTCGACGAACACGTACGATCCGCCTGATGGCGTCGGGACGTGGGAAGAGCTCGTGGTTCGAAACCGCCTCGAACTACGAGCGACGGGCAATGTGATGGTAGTCGGACCGTCGGACGGCGAGGTTGAGGAGCTCGAGTGAGTGGGCGGTACGACGCCTTTTCCGGAATGAGCAAGTATGCTACTATCACGCCATGGTACCAGCCGCTGGCGGCGAACCGTTGCGCCTCGTCGTCTCGACACATGAGGATCAGGATCGAGAGGACCGGGAGTACTGGCGGAACCGATCGCCGGAGGAGCGGCTGGAGGCCCTCGAACTGCTACGCATCGAATCCGGCAAACTACTCTATGACTACCCAGCCAGACTTCGAAGAACTGTTACGGTTACTCGAAAAGCATAAGGTCGACTACATGATCGTCGGTGGGTACGCCGTCGCGTTCCACGGGTATCCGCGCTTCACGAAGGACATCGACGTATTCTATGACGTGTCGACGGACAACCTGGAGCGGCTGCGAAACGCGCTGATGGAGTTCGGTTTCCAGCCGAAGCAACTCGCGACTGAGACGTTCACCGATCCGGGCGCCGTGGTCACGTTCGGTATCGCGCCGGTCCGTGTGGACCTCCTGAACTCGATCGACGGCGTCAAATACCCGGATGCGCGAGCCGGAAGGGTTCGCGGGCGTTATGGCCGGATCGAGGTTTCTTTCATCGGGCGGGCCGAGCTGCTCCGAAACAAACGAGCGACCGGTAGACTTCGAGACGCAGCCGATGCCGAGGAGCTTGAACCCGATCGACAGGATTGACTGATTCAAGACTTAGTCCGACGCTGTACTCATGAAGACAGCGACAACTCACGAAGCGAAAACCCATCTCTCGAGCCTCATCAGGAAGGTTCA
>SKVA01000182.1 GCA_007129695.1 Spirochaetaceae bacterium
CATCGCCTTCGTGAACAAGATGGACCGCATTGGCGCCGACTTTTCCGCGGTTGTCACCGAGATCCACGATAAGCTCCATGCGAACCCGGTGCCGATCCAGATCCCGATCGGACGCGAGAGCGGCTTTGAGGCGGTAATCGATCTACGCACGATGGAGGAGCTCACCTTCGCGGCCGAGAGTAGGGGCGCAACGATCACCAGGGGGCCGATACGCCCCGCGATGCACGATCAGGCGGCCGAGTGGCGCGAGCGGATGCTCGACGAGCTCAGCAAACACTCCGATGAGCTGACCGAGGCTCTGCTCGAGGGCGATGAACCGCCTTTGGAGCTCATCGACCGCGAAATCAGGCGCGCGACGATCGCACAGCAGCTCGTCCCGGTCCTTGTCGGTGCGAGCCTGCGGAACATCGGCGTCCAGCCGCTCCTTGACGCGGTCGTTGACTACCTCCCGGCCCCCGACGAGCTTCCGCCGATCGTCGGTCACAGCACGAAGACCGAAGAGGAGGTCGCCATCGATCGCAGTCCCGACGGATCAGACCTTGCGATGGTGTTCAAGATCCAGACCGACCGCGACGCAGGAAGCCTGAGTTTCATCCGGGTCTACAGCGGACAGATCAAGTCGGGGTCCGCGGTGATGAACCACAATCAGAAGAAGCGCGAACGGGTCAACCGGCTCCTGAAGGTCCACGCGAACCGGACCGAGCAGGTCGACCGGATCGAAGCCGGCGATATCGGCGCGATCATCGGACTGAAGCTCGCACAGACCGGCGACACGATCGGTTCGGAGGGATACCCCGTCGTGCTCGAACGGATGAGCTTCCCCGAACCGGTTATCTCGGTCGCGATCGAACCGAAGACGCTGAGCGAGCTCGACCGGCTCAAATCGGTGCTCGAACTGCTCGCCCGCGAAGATCCGACGTTCGTCGCGCGTGAGGACTCGGATACGGGCGAACTGATCATCTCCGGGATGGGAGAACTGCACCTCGACGTGCTCGTGACCCGGATCATCGACGACTTCAACGTCGGCGCGAAGGTCGGCAACCCTCAGGTCACCTACCGCGAGTCGGTCACCAGGGCTGTGACGCACCGGGAGAAGTTCAGCCGGCTGCTCGCGGGAAAGGAAAACACCGCAGATATCACGCTCGAGGTCGCGCCGCGACAGCGCGGATCGGGTAACGAGTTCGTAACCGCGGTCTCAGCCGACCGGCTACCGAAGTTGCTGCAGGAAGCGGTGCGCCGCGGCGTCGAAGGCGCGCTTTCGAGCGGCATCGTACAGGGATACCCGGCCGTCGACGTCGGCGTCCGGCTCATCGACGCGCAGTACAGCGAAACTACATCCACCGAGTTCGCGTTCGAAGCAGCCGCGAACATGGGGCTCGATAACGCGTGCCGTGCGGCCGACCCGGTGCTCCTCGAACCGATCATGAAGATCGATGTGATAGTACCGAAGGAGTACATGGGAGAGGCGATCACCGGGATCACGATGAGAGGCGGAGTCGTGCAGAGTGTCGACTCGCGCCCGAGCGCCGAGCACATCCACGCGATGGCGCCGCTTGCGAAGATGTTCGGCTACTCGACCGCGCTGCGATCGGTCACGCAGGGTCGAGGCACGCACGCGATGGAGTTCAGCCACTTCGAGCGAAAGGGGAACTAGGCTCGCTTGACAGATCCGAAAAGCCGCCCGTATAGTAGCGGGCAGTACTCAACCATCCTCCAGGATCTCAGCAAAGGAGCCAACAATGAGCATCACCACCGATTCCATTAGAAACGTAGCTATCGCCGGACACGGCACGACCGGGAAGACGACACTCGTCGAGTCGATTCTCTTGACGGCCGGGGTGATCGACAAGCCGGAGTTGGTGGAAAACGGAAAGACCGTCAGCGACTTTACCGACGAAGAGATCTCAAGCGGCTTTTCGATCCACACCAGCCTGTCGCATCTGAACTGGAACGAGCGCAAGATCAACGTGCTCGACACCCCCGGCTCAACCGACTTCGTCGGAGAGGTCATCGCGGCTTTCCGCGCGGCCGAATGCGCCATTCTGACCGTCGGTGCGCGCGCGGGCGTGCAGATCGAGACGATCAAACTATGGCGACGTCTGGGGCAGCGCAACATGCCGCGTCTGGTGTTCGTCAACAAGATGGACGAGGAGCGCGCAGCATTCGAATCCGTCGTGGCCGATATGAGCTCCAAGTTCGACATGACGTTTGTGCCGGTCACGTTGCCGATCGGGGAAGGCGCCGACTTCAGGGGCATCGTCAACCTGATCGAGATGAAGGCGTACCTCATGGGTGCCGACGGCAAGGAGCAGGTCACCGACATTCCGGCGGAGATCCAGGCCGCGGTCGACGTCGCGCACGAGGTTCTCATCGGGGCCGCCGCCGAGGGTGACGAAGAACTCGAGATGAAGTACCTGGAGGAAGAGACACTGTCGCTCGACGATGTGCGCCATGGGATCGCTGCCGGGCTCAAGGCGAACAAGCTCGTTCCGGTGCTCTGCGGGTCAGCTCTGAGGGCGATCGGTGTCCGGACGCTCCTCGACTTCATCGCGAACAACGCCCCGAGCCCACAGGGGGCCACCGAAACGGTTGTCGACGGAGACGGTGAGCGTACCGTCGAGATCACGCAGGACGCATCGTTCAGCGCGCTCGTGTGGAAGACGAGCATCGATCAGTTCTCCGGAAAACTCAGCTACATCAAGACCATGACGGGCGTGCTCTCGCACGAGACCGAACTGTACAACGTCCGGGAACAGAAGAAGGACCGTGTCAGCAAGCTCTACACGACAACCGGAAAGAAGCTCGATGAGATCGGCGAAATCGTCGCTGGGGACAGCGGCGTAATGTCGAAAGTGACAACCGCGCAGACGAACGACACGTACGCGACCCACGATGCCCCCGTCGAATACAGACCGCTCCAACTGCCCCAGCCGGTACACTCGGTCGCATTCGAAGCTGCGAACCGGAAGGACGAGGACAAGCTCGCGCAGATGATCGGCCGCGCGGCCGAGGAAGACAAGACCTTCGTCGTCCGGTACAACCCGCAGACCAAGGAAACCGTCGCAAGCGGCATGGGCGAGCTTCACCTGAACATGATCCTCGATCGTATCAAGGAAACCCAGAAGATCGAGATATCGACCCGTATACCCAAGGTCGCCTACCGTGAGACGATCACGAAGGGAGCAGACGCCGAGTATACGCACAAAAAGCAGTCGGGCGGTCACGGTCAGTACGGACGGGTCGTGATCAAGATCAAGCCGCTCGAGCGCGGCCAGCAGTACAGCTTCGAGAACATGATCAAGGGCATGGCGGTCAGCAAGGGCTACCTACCGGGGATCGAGAAGGGACTCCATGAAGCGATGGAGGCGGGCGTGCTCGCCGGATACCCGGTTGTCGACGTCGGCACCGAACTGATGGACGGGAAGGAACACCCGGTCGACTCGTCCGAGATGGCGTTCAAGCTCGCCGCTCGCGGCGCGCTGCGCGAAGCGATGGGCAAGGCGGGCCCGGTCCTCCTTGAGCCGGTCATGAACCTCAACGTGTTCATCGAAGAGGAGTACCTCGGCGACGTGCTCGGCGATCTATCCGGCCGACGCGGTCGGGTGCTCGGACAGGAACCGCTCGGCGGCGGAATCATCGAGATCCGCGCGCAGGTGCCGCAGGCGGAACTGCTGCGCTACTCGATCGACCTGCGCTCGATCACGTCGGGAACCGGCGGATTCGAGCTGGAGTTCGACCACTACAGCCCGATCAGCGGCAAGATCGCCGATGACGTGATCGCCGCGGCCAAGGCCGCCGAGCACGAGGAGTAGCGGCGGCCGATCGGGCTACCCGATCGGACTACCGATCAGTAGCCCGATCGGTCATAGGCGTGTACGGCCGTCGCGGCATCACGCACTTGTACGCCGGGCGGATGATCCGTCCGCCCGACACCACTTCCTCGATCAGATGCGCGCACCATCCTGCTATTCGGCTCATCGCGAAGATCGGCGTGTAGAGTTCGGGCGGGATGTTCAACATCGAATACACAAAACCCGAAAAGAAGTCGACGTTCGGTGCGATAACGCGATCGTAGCCCTTGACGCGCCGAAACGCGTCGGGAACCAGGTCTTCGATCAGTGAGTAGAGCCGCAACTCGTCTTCGCTTCCTTTCTCGCGCGCGAGCGTCTCGGCCTTCTCCTTGAGCAGGACGGCGCGCGGATCGCTCACCGTGTAGACCGCGTGACCCATGCCATAGATGAGGCCACTCTGGTCACCGACCTCCCTGCGGATGATCCGTTCGAGGTATGTGCGAACCTCTGCGGCATCGGTCCAGTCGCTCACGTTCGCCTTGATGTCGTCCATCATCGCCATAACGCGATTGTTCGCGCCGCCGTGCTTCGCACCCTTCAGCGACCCGATTGCCGCGGCGATCGTCGAGTACGCGTCGGTCGCGGCCGACGAGACAACGTGCACGGTGAACGCCGAGTTGTTCCCTCCGCCGTGTTCGGCGTGGAGCACGAGCGCGAGATCGAGCGTCTGCGCTTCGATCGGCGTGTACGCACGGTCGGGCCGGATCATCTGCAGGAAGTTTTCTGCGCACGACAGTGAGCGGTCGGGCGCGTGGATGTAGAGGCTCTCGTTGTCGAAATAGTGCCGTTTTGCCTGGTACGAATACGCGATCATCGCAGGGAAGCGCGCGATCAGATCGATGCACTGCGCGATGATGTTTCGCAGCGACGAATCTTCGGCGCGATCGTCGTACGAGTAGCAGACGAGCGTGCTGCGCGCGAGCTTGTTCATGATGTCGGAGCTCGGCGCGCGCAGCACCATGTCTTCGGTGAAGCCGGGCGGCAGCTCGCGACGCGACGCGATGATCCGCGTGAACTCGGCGAGATCGTCGCTCGACGGCAGCGTACCGAACAGGAGCAGATACACCGTCTCCTCAAATCCGCTGCGACCGCCGCTCTGAAAACCGGCGACGATATCGGCGATGTCTATACCGCGATACGACAGGCGGCCGGGCGCCGGGATCCGCTCGCCCTCGTCGATGATGTACCCGTGGACCTCGCCGATCTCGGTGAGGCCGACGAGCACGCCGGTGCCGTCCTCGTTACGCAGCCCTCGCTTACAGTTGTACTTCCGGTACTCGTCCGGAGAGATCACGGTCGTGCGTCCCGCACGCTCGACGTGTACGTCGAGGAATCGGTCGATTGCTTCCATAGCTCTCTATACCCGTTTTTCAGGCTTTGTGTAATAGAGCTCGGCGATCGGGCGGCCACTCGCAAGACCCTTGCGTTCGAAGGCCGTCTGCGGGCGCCACGCGAGCTCGTCGCGCGCACGCTCGCTGTCATCGATCAGGCCGGTGTCGCCGAACACGTCGCGGGCGGCGAGCGCGTACTCCTGCCAGTCGGTGACCATGAACAGGTACCCGCCGGGCGCGATCCTGTCGGCCATGACCGCGGCGAGCGCCGGCCGCACGATCCGCCGCTTGTGGTGCCGTTTTTTCGGCCACGGATCGGGAAAGAACAGATGAATGCCGGCGAGCGACTCGCTCGGGATCATGTCGTCGAGCACGAGGATCGCGTCGTCGTGAATGATCCGCACGTTCGACAGATCGTGCTCCTCGATGAGCGCGAGCAGCTTCCCGACGCCGGGGGTATAGACTTCGACTCCCAGGTAGTTCCAGTCGGGCCGCGCGCGCGCGATCTCTGCGGTTGCCCGGCCCATCCCGAACCCGATCTCCAGCACGACCGGCGCCGGCGTCGGGAACAGCTCGTGCGGTCGCACCGGGGTCACCGAGCGCGCAACACAGTACCGTTCGCGAAGCCGCTCGTAGGCGGCGCGCTGGTGGTGGCTCATGCGGAACGCGCGTGTGGCGTAGCTCTTGATACGGTCGCGGTCGCGGTATTCGGGGTTCACGTGCGTCTCAGGCGTTGGAGCACGTCGTCGGTCGTCGACATCGCCAGCAGCTCGGGCGCGAGGCGTGCCGCGTCGCGCGAATCTATCTGAGCGATCGTTGTACGAATCCCGGGTATGCGCGCCGGGTCGGCGCTGATCGACCGTAAGCCGACCCCGATCAGGAATCGAAGCACCTGCGGGTCGCCTCCGGCCTCTCCGCAGATCGACACCGGGCAGTCGTGTTCGCGCCCGGCATTCACCACTCGCTTGAACGAGCGCAGCACCGCCGGATGGACCGGCTGGTAGAGCGCCTCGACGCGCTCGTTAGCGCGGTCGACCGCGAGCAGGTACATGACCAGATCGTTCGACCCGATACTCATGAAGTCGGTGACGCGGGCAAAGTCTGAGGCGAGCTCTACCGCCGACGGCAGCTCGATCATCACGCCGAGTAGCGGCGACCGGTGATGGTCGATCCGCTCGGCCTCGAGATCCTTCTGCATCGCAAGCACGCGTGACCTCGCGACGATGAACTCCTCAACCGACGCGATCATCGGGAACATGATCCGCAGGTCGCGACCAACTCCGGCTCGAAGCATCGCGCGCAGCTGCTCGTCGAACAGATCGCGGTGCGCAAGGCTGAACCGGATCCCGCGCAACCCCAGAAACGGGTTCGCCTCGCTGTGCTCCGATTCGCTGAACAGCTTGTCACCTCCGATGTCGAGCGTGCGAAACACGAGCGGGCCTTCGGGAGCTCGCTCAGCGATCCGTCGGTAGATCCCGAGCTGCTCGATCTCAGACGGGAAATCGTTTCGCACCAGAAACGGAAACTCGCTGCGGTACAGCCCGATGCCGGCGGCGCCGACGCGCGAGGCAACCTCCACGTCGTGAAGGATGTTCACGTTTGCCAGGAGCTCTACCGCGACCCCGTCGCGCGTGAACGCGGGCCCCTCGCCGCGAACCGTTTCGTCTATACGGTGCAGCTCTCTCGCGCGCTCGAATCGCTCCAGTAGTGCCGGAGACGGATCGCGGTGGATGACGCCCTCGTACGCGTCTACGGCAACCATGTCGCCGTCTGACAGGTTCCCATCGTCGTGGGCTCGCAGGAAGACCGTTGGTATCTCAAGGCTCCGCGCGAGGATCGTTATATGCGCGGTCGCCCCACCCCCGGTCAGGATGATCCCTTCGGCATGCTCGGCGGCGATCCGCACCAGATCCGACGGGAACAGCTCGTGCGCAAGCACCACCCGCCCACGAAGATCACCGCCGTCGTCCTGCTCGGACCGCAGGTTGCGCAGCAGCCGCGACCCGAGGTCCCTGACATCCTGCGTCTTCTCGCGCGTACGGGGATTCGTACTCGCCGACAGCATCTCGACGTACCGATCGACGATCGTGCGTACAGCAACGTGCGCGCGGCTTCCATTTCGGATCCCGTCGACCATGAGGCCGGAAAACTCCTCGTCGCGCAGCATCAACAGGTGGGTGCCGAAGATCAGGCTTGCGATGTCGGCAAGCCGCTCATCGAGTTCGCGGTGCAGCGCTTCGAGCTGTCGATCGGTTCGCTCGAGTGCGCGACGGAACGCGGCTTCCTGATCCTCGTCATCGTGATCCGGTTCGACCACATCATCGACGCCCCCGAGGTGAACGACCCGACCGACCGCGATCCCTTCTGCTGCGCACTGGCACGGTATCTGTTCGGCGGCGCCGCGCCGAGCCGGTAGCAACGGAGCGCGCCGGTTGTGCAGCTCCATGATCATCTCGACGTTTTCGAGCGTAGACGCGAGCTGCCCGGCGATCGCCTGAAGCGCCCGCGTATCGTGCGCGGTGAACTGATCCTGTTTCTGGTGCTGAACGACGATCGCGCCGATCCGGCTCAACCCCCGCCGGATCGGAACGGCCAGAAAGCTCTGATAGCGCTCCTCGTTCGTGCCTGGGATGAACTTATAGAGCGGATTCCGATTGCCTCGAGCCTCACGAATCGGCCGAAGCTCTTTGACCGCGGTCCCGGTAATTCCCTCGCCGAGCATCAGCGACACCGTTCCGACCGACCCTGGGTCGAGACCTCGGGTAGCACGGAGAACGAGCCTGCCTTCGGCCTCGTCGAGGAGGTAGACGCTGCACACGTCGCTCTCAAGGTGCTCGGCGATCCGGTCGACGACCGCCTGGAGGAAGTCATCGATGTTCGTCCGACGCTCGAACAGACCCGACAGTTCCGAGATGCTCCAGACCAGATCGATGTTGTCTCTACGTTCAGCCACGCGATATTCTACCACGGCTTACGCAACGAGCGTAGACAGTCGACCTCGGATGAACTCGCTCTTCTCCCGCAATCCGACCGACGCGGTGTCCATGACCAGAACGTGTGGTCGCCTCGCATCGAGCCGGACCGATCCACCCGACGCCTGGATCAGCCCGACGACCCGGTCGGCGCTGATCCGCGCGACCTTCGCGAACTCGATCTCGAGTGTCCCACCGCGCTCGCGCAGGCTCGCGATGCGTAGCGTCTTGCACAGCACGCGAATCTCGGCGAGCGACAGGAGGCTCTGGACCTCTTCGGGCAACGGCCCGAACCGGTCCTGCAGCTCACCGGCGATCGCCTCGAGCTCCTGCTCGGTCCCGATCGACGCGATTTTCTTGTACACCTCCATCTTTTCGACCGGCTCGTTCACGTACGAGTCGGGGATGAACCCGGAGTACTGCAGCTCGAGGTATACCTCTTCGTCGGCCGGCGCCTCGGTGTCATCGAGCCTGCGGATCGCCTCGTCGAGCAGCTTCAGGTAGAGATCGAAGCCGACCGACAGGATGTCGCCGCTCTGCTCGCGCCCGAGCAGATTGCCTGCCCCACGCACCTCCAGATCCTTGAGCGCGATCTTGAAGCCGCTGCCGAGTTCGGTGTAGTCGCTGATGATCTGAAGCCGTTTCATCGCGATCTCGCTCAGTACGCGCTGATCGGGGTAGAACAGGTACGCGTACGCCAGGCGATCGCTGCGTCCGACTCTGCCGCGCAGCTGGTAGAGCTGGCTGATTCCGTAGATGTCGGCCCGGTCGATGATGATCGTGTTGACGTTCGGGATATCGATCCCGTTTTCGATGATCGTCGTCGCGACGAGCACCTGGAACGAGCCGTGGATGAACCGGTGCATGATGTCTTCGAGCTCGGTCGAGCTCATCTGTCCGTGCGCCTTGTCGACAAAGACCTCGGGAACCAGCTCCTGGATGAACGACACGATGCTGTCGAGCGTTTCGACGCGGTTGTGCAGAAAGTAGACCTGCCCCCCGCGGTCGATTTCGGTACGGATCGCGCGCGCGACAAGCTCAGGGTTGAACTCCTGGATCACGGTCTCTATCGGCAGCCGGTTCTGCGGCGGGGTCTTCAGGATCGACATATCGCGGATCTTCAGTAGCGACATATGGAGCGTGCGCGGAATCGGCGTCGCGGTCAGCGTGAGCGAATCGATCGACGTCTTGAGCTCCTTGATCCGCTCCTTGTCCTTCACTCCGAAGCGCTGCTCTTCGTCGATGATCAGCAGGCCGAGGTCCTTGTACATCACGTCCTTCTGCAGCAGGCGGTGGGTACCGATCACGATGTCGAGCTCGCCGCCGGCGAGCGCGTTGATGACCCGCTTCTGCTCCTTCGGCGGGACGAACCGCGACAGCATCCCCGCGCGTACCGGGAAGTCGGTGAGCCGTTCGGCGAAGTTCTCGTAGTGCTGCTCGGTCAGGATCGTAGTCGGCGTCAGGATCGCGACCTGCTTGCCGGCGGTCACCGCCTTGAACGCAGCGCGCAGCGCGATCTCGGTCTTCCCGTACCCGACATCCCCGCAGATCAGCCGGTCCATCGGCTGCGGGCGCTCCATATCGGCCTTCACTTCCTCGATGCACGTCAGCTGATCGGGCGTCTCTTCGTACGGGAACGTCGCCTCGAACTGAATCTGCCACTCGGTGTCGGCCGGAAACGCGAAGCCTCGCGCGCGACGTCGCCGCGAATAGAGCTTCACGAGTCGCTCGGCAAGGTCTTCGACGTTCTTGCGCACGCGGCTCTTTCGACTCTCCCACGACTTACCGCCTATCTTGTCGAGCCGTGGCGTATCACCGCTTGAGCCGATGTAGCGCTGGACCAGGTTCACCTGTTCGATCGGCGTGTAGA
>SKVA01000218.1 GCA_007129695.1 Spirochaetaceae bacterium
CAACCGGGCGCCGCACCGGCGAGCCGATCCTTGCGCATCCAGTATTTTGCGCCGCCGGGAGGCAGGTCGGTCAGCTCGCCGCCTACGCGGTAGCCGAGCTTCTCGTAGAGTCCGCGCGGTCGAGCCGCATCGATACGACGCGGTCACGGAAACCGAGCGAGTGCCAGAACCGGATCGCGGCGCCGTTAATGCACAGCGCGTCGACATCGAACACACCTCCACCGTAGTGATTCATCAGCAGGTCGACCGCGCGCCGGCCGAACCCGCATCGTCGAGCTCCGCGCACTATGAAGAGCTGCCGGATGTAAAACGGAGACCGCCCCGAATCGACCAGCGCGTACCCGACGGTAGCGCGCGTCTGGCCAGACTGGTCGGCGGTTGCCGTATAGAGCCACGCGTCGTACCCGTCGGCTATCCAGTCGGCGAGCCGCTGTTCGAGCGCGGCGACCGAAAGGTCATCCGGGTACCCCTCGTCCTCGCGCAACTGATGGTTCATGCGAGCGATCTGGAGTCGATCGTCGGGCCCCGCCCGGCGGATCGAAAGGCTCCACGCCGGTTCGATCGCGACCGGCTCATCGGCGCCCGCGGCGAACCGGTCGAACCGCGGGATCCCGGGCGCCGGCCACGCAACACCCAGACGGCCGACGATCGCCGGCCCAGGAATCGGGCCATAGACGTGCGGGTAGTCGTCGGGCGCGTCGAGCGCGCGCTCGTACCGGACGTCGGCGTCGACGATCCCGCAGTCGATTTCGAGCACGATGAGGTCGCTCCGATCGGCGAAGAAGGTTCGTGCGACGCGCTGCAGCTGCGACCACCGTGAGCAGTGCACGAAGCCTTCGCGCTCCGCGCCGGCCGGAACGTACGGCGAGCCGTCGCTGCGCGCGGCGTAGTACCGTTCGCGCTCGGCGATGTGGTAGATCAGCAGAGAAGCCATCCGTCGATTCTACCACGCGCCGGCTGCGCGGGCCATTTCACGCGGCGCGCTTCATTGGCTATCATGTAAGGGGGGATGCCATGGACACGACACACGCAGCGCTGTTGATCATCGACGTGCAGAACGACTTCTGCCCCGGAGGCGCACTCGCGGTCGCCGGCGGCGACTCGGTGGTTCCGGTGATTAGCGCGGTCGCACCGGGGTTTGGACGCGTGATCGCTACGCGCGACTGGCACCCTGCCGGGCACGTGTCGTTCGCATCGCGTCACGGTCATGACGTTGGATCGACAGCGTCGATCGACGGGATCGACCAGATGATGTGGCCAGATCACTGCGTGCAGGGGACGCGCGGCGCCGAGTTTCATCCCGACCTGGATATCCGGCCGATCGACCTGATCGTGCACAAGGGCACGAGCGTCGACCTGGACTCGTACTCCGGCTTCTTTGAGAACGACCACAGCACGCCGACCGGTCTGGAACCGTATCTGAAGGGACTCGGCATCCGCGAGGTGTTCGTCTGCGGGCTCGCGACCGATTACTGCGTCTACTTCACCGCGATGGACGCGGTGAAGGCCGGCTTCACGACGCGCGTGATAGCCGACGCGGTCCGCGGGGTCGACCTTCCCGATGGCAACGTCGAGCGCACGATCGGCGACATGAAGTCGGCCGGCGTCGAGTTCATCGACTCGGCCACGATCCGCGACCGATGACCCCCGGGGCGCTTTTCACCGACCTGTACGAGCTCACGATGGCGCAGGGCTACCACCGCTACGCGATGAACCCGCGCGTCGTGTTCGACATGTTCTTCCGACGCAACCCGTTCGGCGGCGGATTCACCGTGTGCGCCGGGATCGAGCCGCTCATGGACGCGCTCGAGTCGTTCACGTTCGCTGCGGACGACATCGAATACCTGCGATCGCTCGATATGTTCGACGCGGCGTTTCTGGACTACCTGTCGGCGTTTCGCTTCTCCGGTGACGTCTACGCGGTGGACGAAGGCACGGTCGTCTTCCCCGGTGCGCCGATGATCCGCGTCCACGCGAACCTGATCGAGGCGCAGCTCATCGAGGGGCTGGTACTAAACACGGTGAACTTCCAGACGCTGATCGCGACGAAGACAGCGCGAGTCTACCTGGCGTCCGATCGCGGCAAGATTCTGGAGTTCGGATTGCGCCGCGCGCAGGGGGGCGATGGAGCGCTCTCCGCGTCGCGCGCCGCGTTCATCGGCGGGGCTGCGGCGACGTCGAACACGCTCGCGGGCAAACGGTTCGGAATCCCGGTCAGCGGGACAATGGCGCACTCGTGGGTCATGGCGTTCGACTCCGAGCGCGACGCGTTCGAGAAGTACGCCGACCTCTACCCCGATACGACCATCCTCCTCATCGATACGTACGACACGCTTCGAAGCGGCATCCCGAACGCTACGGAGGTCGGACGCGCGCTCGCCAAACGCGGCAAGACCCTTGGCGTGCGCCTGGACAGCGGCGACATCCAGTACCTGAGCCACGCGATCCGGCGCTATCTGGACGAGCACGGGCTTCCCGACGCGACGATCGCGGTATCGAACGAACTCAACGAGGAGATCATCCACTCGCTCGTCGCGGACGGTTGTCCGATCGACTTCTGGGGGGTCGG
>SKVA01000423.1 GCA_007129695.1 Spirochaetaceae bacterium
CCCAACGACCTCGAGCTCGTCCGGGTTCGCGAGCCCATACGACGCGTACGCGACCGACCGATGCCCCGCCCCGACGATCACGCATGAGAGCTTGCGACCCATCGACTACCTCCTCTTTGCACCTATTGCGGCGCGGACGTATTCCACGTCGCGCGCTATCGAATCGTCTTTCTGGGCTGCCGCCGCCCGAAGCTGCTCCGGCCCCAGGTCGTCGAGCGACAGCACGAGCCCGTCGGCCAGGAGCGCGTCCGGGGAGTCGTACGCCGGCAAGTCGTCGTACGCCGGCACGTCGGCGTACGCCGGCACGTCGGCGTACGACGGTCGTCCTGAGCTCGACGTCGGGACAACAAGATCGGTGCGACCGAACGGGTTGAGCCGGACCGAGTACCCCGTTGTGTCCTGGACCAGCACGCGATCGAGCCGGCTCGTTTGCCGGATGACATCGAGGATCGCTCTCAGATCGACGTCTCCCGAGCCGAGCGGAACGCCGACGCTGTACACCGTCTCGCCCACGCGGACGAGCTTCTGGTCCTTCACGTGCGTGGTCACCGCGCGTGGCGCGAGCGCCCTCGCCGAGTCGAGCGGGTCGCCGTGGAGGACAAGGTCGTTCCCGGTGTCAAGGCACGCGCCCAGCCACGGGTCGTCGATCCGCTCCAGGCAGGCGAGTAGCTCGTCGGCGGTGACGTCCTCGTGATTCTCGAGCGCGATCGTGACGCCGAGCTTCCGGGCCCGTGGCAGGCTCACCGCAAGGTCGCGCTCGGTACGCTCGACCGTCTCCTCGAGGCTCGACTCAAAGACCACGAGCGTACGCAGGACGTCGGCGCCGAGCTCGGCGCAGAGGTCGAGCTGCCAGTCGAGCATTTCCGGGCGAGTGCTCCGCCCGCCGACCTCCACGAAGAAGCCGGCAGCCTCGAGCGCCCGCCGGACCCGGCGCACGTGCGCCCGGTCTGTCGGTTCTCCGCCGAGGAACCGCCCGCCGGGACCGTTGATGTTGATCTGGATGCCCGATACGCCGAGCGCACCGAGCGAGTCGATCGTCCGGAAGACGTCGTACACCCCGGCCGCAAGCGCTATCTGGAACGAGTAGCTGTCTACGCCAATCTTCACGCGTCCTCCAGCTTCAGGCACACTACCATCCGACCGGCAGCGGGTCAAAGGGCCTGGTACTGGTGCCAGAATTGTTGACCACCGTGCAGCCATCTGTCAGAGTCTCAGCCAGCCGGACAGACGGGAGTGTTGAAATGTCGACCGAGTGGCTGATCGGAGAGAACGGGCTGTTCCGCGGCTCGCCCGAGCGGGGGTGGACCCGGGTCGGGCCCTACGCGTACTGCGTCAACGGAGTCGCGAGCGTCGGTGACGCTCTGGTTGTCGCGGCCGAGACCGGCTGCTGGCGCGTACCGCGCGAGGGTCGGTGGGTGCAGTGGCACGACGAGACGCTCACGAGCGTGCTCGCCGTCGCGGCCGTACCGGTGGGAGTTGGGATTGCCGCCGCGTCCGCGTTCGGTCTGGCCACCGGGGTATCGACTTCCGACGGGGCGGTTCGCTGGACCTCGCACTCGGACCCGCTCCCGGTGAACGCCCGCTACTCGAACGCGCTCCTGGCCGACCCTGCCGACCCGCTTCGGTGGATTGTCGGCACCGAAGCCGGGGTACTCATCCGCGAGCACGCCGCCGACCGTTGGCACCACACGTCGCTCGCCGGTCGTCCGGTGCGCGCGCTCTGCGCGGCGGACGGCGCGTTCTGGGCCGGCGCCGACGGCGGTGTCTGGCGAAGCGCCGACGGGCTCACCTGGGCGCGCGCCGGAGCCGGACTCGATGACGCTGTCGTCTACTCGATCGCGTGGACCGGGGATCGGCTGGTCGTCGGGCTCGAAGGCGGACTCGCCGTCGGCGACGGCGAATCGCCGTGGGTACGCTCGGGTCCGGCGCTCCGCGTGCGCACGGTCGCGGCGGCGGCCGATGCGTGGCTCGCCGGCGCGAGTCCGGGGGGGCTCTGGGTCTCCGAAGACGCCGGACGCCGATGGCGCAAAAGCGGCGACTTCGTGTCGGTGCGAACCGTAGTGGCGGAGGAGCGATGATGGACCAGTCGACGTACAACCGGGAAGTGGACGCACGCGCGCAGGAGGTCATCACGGCGATGGCCGACCGCGGGGCGAAGTCGTTGTGGGCCGCGCACGCGCTCCTCGCGCTCGGGCGGGACCGCGACCAGATCGCGGAGATCGTTCAGCGCGACCTTGGTGGCTTCACGCTGGGTCTTGCCAACGCCGGGCCGTTCCAGGTCCTGCCGGCGATGTTGCTGCTGTGCCGCTGGGAGCCGGAGCTCGACCCGGAGGTCGTCGAAACGATTCGCCGCTTCTTCGTCGCAGGCGTCCTTGAACGCGGCAACACCGAGAATCACTGGCTCATGTACTACGCGGGGAGCCTGCTGGCCGCCGAGCGGTTCGCCGATGAACCGCTCCTCTGGAACGGGCTGCCCCCCGCCGTCACCCGTGCCGAGGCTACCCGCTGGATCCTCGGGACGATCGAACGCACCGCGCGCATCGGCCACCACGAGTACGACTCGCCCGG
>SKVA01000028.1 GCA_007129695.1 Spirochaetaceae bacterium
CTTCGCGTAGGTGAAAACGATCTCGCCGTGGCGGTCGATCAGCGTGACGCTGTTCCGCGGCAGCGGATCCCACGCCTGGAGATACGTGCACGCAATAGCCATGTCGAGCTCGGCCGCGAGTCGGCGGAAGAACGCGACGTAATCACCGTCGACCGGTTGCGCCTGCGCGACCCAGCGCTCGCGCGCATCGGCCAACGTGGAGTCAAAGCCCTCGGTGTACCCGGTACTCCAGATCTCGGGAAAGAGCGCGAGGTCCGCGCCCATGTTCGCGGCGGTACGGCAGTACTCGGCCGCCTTCGCACGATTCGCGGCCAGGTCGTTGCCGTGAGGGAGCATCTGCAGGAGAGCGACTGTGAAGCGACGCATCGGGCCTCCGGTGTGGCGATCGAGTCTGGAGCGATCAGAAAACGATATGGCACGTCACCAGAGAGTAGTGTAGCATCGCCCTTGAGCGATATATAGAGGAACTATGCGACAACCGTATGACAAAAACGATGTCGATGCTCGGTGGCTCGACCGGATCAACCCTTCGCTGAGAATAGCCGGTGCGGATCCGGGCTACCCGCACTGGCTCGACCCGCGCCGAGTGATCTACGATCATGAGCTGATGCTCATGGGGACCGGTGGCGAGTACGTGTTCGAGTTCCTGGACGCGGGCGGAGCGAGTACGACGTACGAGTCGGTCGGCCCCTGCTTCATCATCATCCCGCCGGGCGTATGGCACATCTGCCACGGCATCGTTTCCGAGCGTGTCCGGCGTGCGTGGCTCCACTTCGACTGGACTCCCGTCCCGGATCAACAGGAGACCCCGGTCTTGACCTACTGGCCGGCGCGTCCGCGAACGAGCCGCTATCGACACGCGCCGCCGATCGTACCCCGCGCGATCCTGACCGGTCCGATTGCGAACGAGTCGCTCGCGTTCGACATTCACACACGCGCGACCGATCGATTCAACCACGGCACGTCCCGGATGCGGGCTACCGCGCGGGGGCTCTTGCTTGAACTCTTGCTCTTTCTGCTGTGGACATCGGCGCCAAAAGAGCTCGCGCGCGAAGGCGACCACGGCCGATCCGCGCCAATCAGGGCGGCGCTCGACGAAGTTTCGCTGATGCCGTTCTCACGGGCGGACTCGGTGCGCGAGAGGCTCGGACGGCTCGGCCAAAGCTACGACCACCAGGCGAGGGTCTTCCGGCGAGCGTACGGCGTGACACCGCTGCAATATGTGACCGCACGCCGGATCGAGCGCGCGAAGAACCTTCTGCGCGACTCCGGCCAACCGATAGCGTCGATCGCACGCACGTTGGGGTTCGACGATGTAGCCTACTTCAACCGGCTGTTTCGACGCGTCGAAGGCGTGACGCCAGGCACCTATCGAGGATCCCCGGGAGCCGACCGATTGCCGTAGTCACCGGTCAGGGGTCGGCCGGCCGTCGGTACCGCAGCCGGTACGGCGCCGATCACGAGCAGCGCACCGAACGCCGTCAGGACGAGCGCGATCAGCGTCAGGGCGGCCCATCCAAGGACCTCGTAGACGAGCGGCGCCAGGTAGGTGCCGATCACCCCGCCAGTGTAGTACGAGCTGATGTAGAGGCCATTGACGGCACCTTCGCGACCGGATGCGTGCTGATTGGCCGCGCCGGTCGCCACGGAGTGGATCAGGAACATCGCGCCACAGAAGAGAAATAGAGCCCCAAAGAGCACACCAACACTGTCCACGAGCATCAGCGCGATCGACGCAGCCAGGACCAGGTAGGCCGCCGCGAGCGCGCGCGGACGCCCTCCCGAGACTCTGACGATACGGTGCGATCCGATCGATGACACAATCCCCATCGCGTATCCGGCGTAGATTACCCCGGACAGCCACTCAGCGCGGGTCCCGATGAGGCCGATGACCCGGAACGGCAACACGTTCAGCGTTCCGGAAAAGACGCAAAAGAGCACGAACACTCCGGCGAAGATCCGGATGGGCATCGGGCGGGCGGCGGCCGGCGTAGCCACCGGAGAAGCGGGAAGGTCGCCGGCTCGACCGCGCGGCCGACCGGCCGCGCCCGGAACCACATCCCATCGGGCAACCCACACCCCGACCCCGAGCGCACCGGCCGCGACGATCGCGAAGAACCACCGCCAGTCTCCAAGGGTTGCGGAAGCGCTCGACAGGAGGCGGCCGCCGAAGCCGCCGACGATGGTGGCTGCGACGTAGTATCCGAGTCTGCGTCCGACCGATCCGGCGGGTGACGCCGCCGCGATTTGCGCGGTCACGGTGGTGAGGATCAGGGGGAACATCATCCCCTGCACGAGTCGCGCCGCAAGCGCTACGGGGTACCGATCGGCGACGATGAAAACGACGATCGCGGCCGACAGCATCAGGAGCGCGAAGCTCATGACGCGGCCCGGCGCGGCAAATGACAACAGAGCCCCGGAGAGCACGGGCCCGATCGTCAGCGGAATCATCGCGACGGTCACGATCAGCCCCGCTCCTGCTGGACTCAGACCATACTGCGCGCCGAAGATCGGCAGAAGCGGCTGCGGCCCGTAGAGCGTGAAGTAGCAGAGAACCGTCGCGCCGA
>SKVA01000431.1 GCA_007129695.1 Spirochaetaceae bacterium
CCGGCTTGGCGCCCGCCTTGTACGCTTCGCTCGCGCGTGTGCGCCTGTCCATGCCGCGATCATAGGTCCGCTCGACATCCCGGTCAACCGGTGGACGATTGACTCTTAGGCGCTGCCGCGCGACGATGGGCTAGGAGTTCTGATGAAAACAGTAGTAACCGGAGGAAGCGGCCGCGCCGGACGGCACGTGGTCGACGCGCTCGTCGAGGCGGGCCACGACGTCGTGAACCTCGACCGAACCCGACTGGCGGGACTGCCGTGCCCGACGATCGTAATCGACCTCACCGACGCGGGCGAAGTCTACGACGCGATCGCGCAGACCAGCCCCGAAGGCGTGTGTCACCTGGCGGCCAATCCGTCTCCGGGAGGGTTTTCGCGCCAGGCGACCTTTGTCGGGAACATGGCGATCGCGTACAACGTGATGCAGGCGGCCGGAGACTCCGGTGTCAAACGCCTCATCAGCGCGGGAAGCGAGATGGCGACCGGATGGCTGACGACCGAGGAGTTGCCGTCGCGCTTTCCGTTCAACGAAGAAGACCGCGTGGATTCGCCGAACGCGTACGCGCTCAGCAAGTATCTGGTCGAACCGATGGCCGACAGCATGGTGCTCCGATACCCCGGCATGGCGATCTGCACGCTACGGATCAACAACGTGATTCCGCCCGAGGAGTCGATCGCGATGCTCGAACCGCGACGCGTGCAGTTCCCGGGGCCGGGAAGCGCGAACTTCTGGAGCTACATCGACGCCCGCGACGTCGGCACCGCGTTTCGTGCGGCGCTCGAAGGGACATCCGAGGGTCACGAGGTGTTCCTGATCGCCGCCGCCGACACCTGCATCGACGTACCGATCCAGGAAGCGGTGCAGGCCAGGTACGGGAAGCCCGGAGCGTTCGCCGACGGGCACGGTCCGCACCAGTCGGTGTTTGACTGCTCCAAGATCGAGCGCTTCTTCGGCTGGAAGCCGGCCCACAGCTGGCGAGACGAGCGATAGCCGCTCCGGCGGTACGGCCGCTGCCGGCCACAAAACCGATCGAATCGCCGGTCGTTCTTGACTGTGCCTGCGCCGCTCGGTAGTATAAAGGCTCTTGCCGCTGTAGCTCAGTTGGTAGAGCAATGGACTGAAAATCCATGTGTCGACAGTTCAATTCTGTCCGGCGGCACTGACCCGGCTTCGGCCGGGTTTTTTTTCGCTCGCGCAGACGTGCAGGCTCCGCAAACGTCTGAGCGGCTTGCCTCGCAACCCCGGCTCGGCTACGCTCCACCCCATGAATAACAGCTCACTAATCGAGATCAGTACGGGTAACGGTCTTGTAGCGATCGGAGCCGATCCCGGCTTCTGGCGCTACCGCACTCGCTCGGGCGCCTCGGTCCCCGTGTCGCTACCGGTCTTCACGATAGGCGGATCGCCGCTGTCGCCCGACGCCACGACGCTCCGGTGTTCGGACCCGACGCCTGTCCACGGAAGCGTGATCGAACACCGCATCACGACCGATCGCTTCCGATCGACCGACGCTCGGGCGACGGACGAAACAGGGCGCACCGTCGCAGGAGCCGCGTTCACGCTCGTGTTGAGGACATCGCCCGACACCCCGTTCGTCCGCTTCCGGTACGAACTCGGGTCGCCTGAGGGAGGAACATCCGCCGGAGGCACCGCCGCCGTAACGGTGACTGGGTCGCCGCGCTACCTGTCGGTACCGATCCAAGCGCTCACGGAGCTCTGCGAGGTCACGCTGAGCGAGTTTGACGAGCTGCTCCACACGCACCGGCCGATCGGGCGCCCGGTCGATCGTGTGGAGATCGACCACGGCGAGTCGCGGATGGGGCCGATACTGACGGCGCGCGTACGTGCCGGCTCAGACGCCCCAGGCGCCGCGCTCCTGCTCGCGTACGAGCATGGGTCGCAGACGCCCGACCGCTTCCTGGAGTTCCGGTTCTCAAAGGAGGCGTGCGCGATCGACGCGGTGAAGGCCAACTTCCCCGACGGGCTTCCGATCGACCGGCCGGCCGCGTTCGAGAGCGTCTGGTTCATCGCCGGCGTGGTCGACAGTGGAGAGACAGAGCGAGAGAGCGAAACGCTCGCGATCGCGTTTCGCGAGTTCGTGCGAGCGCACCTCACCGCGAACGCGGCGACGCGCGAGCCGTACGTCTTCTACAACACGTGGAACTACCAGGAACGCCATCAGGCGTGGGAGCGCGGCAAGTACCTCGACACGATGAAGGCCGACCGGATGCTCGCGGAGATCGACGTCGCGCACCGGATGGGGGTCGACGTCTTCGTGATCGACACCGGCTGGTACGGCCGCACCGGCGACTGGACCGTCAACACGAGCTTCTTCCCGGAGGGACTCGAGCCGATCAAGCGGAAGCTCGACGGATACGGCATGAAGCTCGGCCTCTGGTTCAGCCCGCGGCAGGCCGCGGTGTCGAGCCGGATCGCGCAGGAGCACCTCGACTGCCGTTCGTCGCGCGACGGAAAGGTCGTCGCCCCGACCCCGGTGTGGGAGACCGAAGAGAGCTACTCGATGTGCCTGGTCAGCCGCTACTGGGAGGCGTTCGCCGAC
>SKVA01000188.1 GCA_007129695.1 Spirochaetaceae bacterium
AAGCGGATGTCGGTGCTGTCGAACGTGCTCTCCGGGCGCGTCGCGTACCACCCGACGTGGCGCACCGTCCTGGGGCTCTTCCCGGAGGACGACAAGCAGATCGCGTACCGCGCGCTCCAGCGCGTCGACATCCTGGAGAAGGTGCACGCTCGCGCGAGCGAGCTCTCAGGCGGTCAACAGCAGCGCGTCGCGATCGCGCGAGCGCTCGCTCAGGAGCCTCGGCTCATGCTCGCCGACGAGCCGGTCGCGTCGCTCGACCCGATCACGACGATCCAGGTCATGGACTACCTCAAGCAGATCAACGTCGAGGACGGCATCACGACGGTAGCCAACCTGCATCACGTCGACTTGGCGCTCAAGTACGCGACGCGAGTCGTCGGCATTCGCGCCGGACGGATCGTGTACGACGTCCCGATGAAGGGCGTCGACAGGCCGAAGTTCTTCCGCGACATGGAGCAGGTGTACGGGCGTCCGATCCATCACGACGAAGTGCTCGGGGAAGAGTAATGGAAGCGATCGTCGTTCCGAAGAAGAACAGCACGCGGCGCAATCTCACCGTTCTCCTTACCGCCGCGCTGATCATCGGAAGCGCGCGATTCGCCGGGTTCAGCGTGGTCAACACGCTCGGCGGAATACTACGGGGCGGTCGGTTGCTCGGGCGGATGTTCCTGTCGCCGGCGTGGAGCTACGCGCCGCGCGTGGTAGACCCGCTCGTCGAAACGATCCGGATGGCGATCGTCGGCACCTTCATCGGTGCGATCATCGCGTTTCCGGTCGCCGTCTTCGCCGCCGACAACTTCATCCGCAAACCGTTCATCAGTAAGCCGCTGCGCTTCATCCTCAACATTTTCCGCACCATCCCCGCGCTCGTTCTTGCGTCGCTCTTTGTCGCGGTCTTCGGGACCGGGAGCTTCAGCGGCGTGCTCGCGCTGTCGGTGTTCACGTTCGGTCTGATATCGAAGCTCACGTTCGAGTCGATCGAAGCGATCGACTACGGCCAGGTGGAGGCACTGATGTCGCTCGGCGCGAACAAGACGAACGTGCTGCGCTACGCGATCGTCCCGCAGATCCTGCCGCAATTCATGTCGTACACGCTCTACGGGTTCGAAGTGAACGTTCGCGCGGCGGCCGTGCTCGGTTATGTAGGCGCCGGTGGGATCGGGCAGATCTTCGAGCAGAACCTGGCGTTCAGGCGGTTCGACCGCGTGGGCGTGATCATCATCATCACGTTCTTCGTCGTGCTGCTGATCGACTTCGTCAGCAGCTCGGTCCGCCGGAGGCTGGTCTGATGGAACGCATCGAAGTACAGAAGCCGTTCAGCGTCTACAAGATACTCTACCGCGTCGTGAACTACGGCGGGCTCGTCTTCGTGATCCTCTGGGGCTTCGCCGGGATCGAGTACAAGGGCATCATGCTCACCGCGCGCGGCACGATCGAGGCGCTCGCGCGCGGCTTCATCTACCCCGATCTGGCGTACCTGACGACGATGACGATCGACGGCCTGCCGTACGCCGTGCTCGAAACGATAGCGATCGCGATCGCCGGCACCTTCGCGTCGGGGATCCTCGCAATCCCGTTCGCGCTCCTCGCGAGCCAGAATATCGTCGGTCCGCGCGTCTCAAGGGTCGGGAAGTTCCTGGTCACCGCGATCCGCTCGTTCCCCGAGCTGATTCTGGCGCTGATCTTCATCAGCATCGTTGGTCCCGGCGCGCCCGCCGGCGTGCTCGCGCTCGGGATCCACTCGATCGGTATGCTCGGCAAGCTCTTCAGCGAGGCGATCGAGAGCATGGACATGGGCGTCAAGGAGGCGCTCGAGTCGTGCGGCGCGAGCCCGTTCGAGGTCCTCTTCCGCGCGGTGATCCCGCAGGTGAGCCCCGAGCTGATCTCGTACACGCTCTACCGGTTCGAGATCAATATGCGCGCCGCCGCGACCCTTGGCCTTGTCGGCGCCGGCGGCATCGGCGCGCCGCTCATCTTCGCGATCCGCACGCGCGTCTGGCCGCGCGCCGCGATCATCGTGATCGTGCTCATTATCACCGTCACGATCATCGACGCGATCTCGGGCCGGATCAGGAAGCGGTTGGTGTAGGGGCGGGCTACGCGTCGCGCCAGTGGCGGACTTCCAGACCGCTCACGCGTTCGAAGTGCACGACGTTTGCGGTGACGACCGACGCACCGTGCGCCATAGCGACCGCCGCGACTGCTGCATCGAAGTCGTCGATCGGTGTTCCTGCGTGCTCCAGGTCAGCCTTGATCGTCCCGAACCGCCTGGAAGCCTCCGGACTCCACTCGAGTAGCCGTATCGTTCCCAGCAGTCGATCGCGCTCGTGTTCGAGGAGTCGGCGTCGGCGACTACCGACCGGCAGTCGCCGGATTCCGTACTCGATCTCTGCCACCGCCGGCGGCACGGTCGCGACGTTACCCGGACGGCGTTGGAGCAGGAACGCGGTCAACTCGTCGTCGTACCGCATCGCGGCCGACAGCGCCGTCGTGTCGAGCACGATCATAGAAGCGGCGCTCCCCGGTTGCGTCGGGCCCCGGCGATCGCGCCGTC
>SKVA01000024.1 GCA_007129695.1 Spirochaetaceae bacterium
CTATACTATCTGATGAAGCACTGGAGCTGTTCCAAGTATTCGGGCGGTGGTTGATGAACTACCTGGCCGGTACCGCCGGCGAAGCCGCGGTCACCGAACCAATCCGGAGCGTCTGGGAGATCAAGAGTATGTTCGCGACAAAGCTGAAGGAATACGGCGAGCGTCTCAAAGAAGAGGCCCGCAAAGAAGCGTTGCAGCAAGGACGGCAGGAAGGGCGACGGGAAGGGCGGCAGGAAGGGCGACAGGAAGAGAGGCGCGAGACGGCCCGGGTAATGGTGGAGCGCGGTATCGACGTTGAGTTGATTGCAGACGTCACCGGACTTTCACCGGAGGAGATTGCGGCCCTGTAGCCTGATCGCTTCCGAGACCGACTGAACTGTTTACGGCGTGCTACCACGGGCGCGCGTCTTCGGGTACGATGCGCCATGGATCAGATCGACGACGAGGGCTTTCGGATCGAGCCGGTCGCGACGACCGACGACGATGTGGCGCGGCGGCACGACGCGAATCGTGCCGCGTGGAACGAGGGCGCGATCGCGTACCACGCCGAGCTCGACGCGGCGCGCGACTTCATCGCGGCGGGGCGGAGCAACCTCCATCCGGTCGAACGGGGAAACCTGGAGCGCTACGGACCGCTCGCGGCGTGGTGCCGGCGCGCGATCCATCTCCAGTGCGCGGGGGGCCGCGACACGCTGTCGCTGCGCACCGAAGGCGCGCTCGAGGTCATCGGAGTCGACATCTCCGACCGGATGATCGCCGCCGCGCGCGAGCTGTCGCGGCTGACTGGCGTCGACGCGAGCTGGTACTGCTGCGACGTGCTCGACACCCCGGTTGAGCTCGACGCAAGCGCCGACCTTGTCTACACCGGCCGCGGTGCGCTGTGCTGGATCCAGGACATCTCGGGCTGGGCACGCGTGATCGCGCGGCTCCTCAAGCCCGGCGGGGTGGCATCGGTCTACGACGGTCATCCACTTCAGTGGCTCGTTCGCGACGATTCACCGACGCTCGAGTTCGCCGCCGGGACGACCTACTTCTCGTACGCGATCTCAGACAAGGGGTGGCCCGAGGAGTACATCGGCCGGATCGACGGGATAGACCCCGCAGACGAGTCGCGCAAGTACGAACGCAATTGGACCGTGGCCGAGGTCGTCCAGGCGATCATCGACTCCGGGCTCGTCGTCGAAGTTCTTGGCGAGCACCCTGAAGACTTCTGGGACGCCCTGCCGCACCTCTCACCCGCCGAGCGCGAGCGGATACCGAACACGTTTTCGGTCTGCGCGAGGAAGCCGCTGCGCTAACGGGTGCGGCGGTCGGTGTAGATCCCTCGCCTGCGGAACTTCTCCAGGAAGCGCCGGCGGCCGGTGAGCGCTATCAGAAATCCGTAGACGAACCCGCCGATGTGCGCGACGTACGCGACGTTGTCGAGCGGGCCCGCGACGATCGACAGGTAGCCCGAGAAGAACTGCAGCGCGGCCCAGACCAGCAGGAAGACTACCGCGGGCAGACGTGCGGGCATCAGGAAGATGCCGACCGGAATGATCGTCGTCACGCGCGCGAGCGGAAAGAGCACCAGGTACGCGCCCAGGACCGCGGAAATCGACCCCGATGCGCCGATGATCGGCACTGCCGTTTGCGCCGAGATCACGACCTCCGCCGCGAGCGACAGGACGCCCGCGAGCAGGTAGAAGCCCACGTACCTGACGTGCCCGAGCGCGTCCTCCACGTTGTCGCCGAACACGATCAGGAAGAGCATATTACCGATGAAGTGGACGAATCCGCCGTGGAAGAAGAGCGTCGTGAACGGTGTGAACCAGAAGTCGACCGGAGACTCTATCAGCCGATCGGCTATGAACGCGTACTCCATCGTGAAGTCGAACGCCGCCGCGTCGGCCAGGACGAGCTGCCGGACAAACACGTAGACGTTGATCGCGACGAAGCCCAGGTTCACGAACGGGAACGACTTCGTCCTGATATGGTCCCTGATCGGAATCACGCGGTCACCTTGGCGGATGCCGGCGCACGATGAGCACGAGCGCTCCCGACGCGATCGCCATCACCGCTCCGATCGTGAACGTAGTCTGGAAACCATAGTGCTCGAGCATCACCGCCGACGCCCAGCCGCCCCAGAGCCCCCCGACCATCTTTGCCGAGTAGAGCACCCCGTAGATCGCCGCGCCGTTCTTTGAGCCGTACCGGTGGCCAGCGAGCGCCGGGAAGAGAGAGAAGAGCGGACCCCAGAAGAAGAGCGCCACCAGAGCCGCGCCGACGAACAGTACCGGGCCGGGCGCGGCGAGCATCACGAAGAGGAAGACCCCGGAGAGCGTGAAGCTCATCGTCATCGTGATCTCGTAGCCCAGGCGGTCGGCGAGCTTGCCGATCACCGGGCGCCCGAGTCCGTTCGTCACGGCGAGGCCCACGGCCGCGGTCGTTCCGACGAGCGCGGTGTAGCCGGTCGCCGACGCGAAGCTCACGATCTTCGCGATCGTCATGAGTCCCGCGCTGCTGATCAGTACGAACGCCATGTAGATCACCCAGAACTGCCACGTCGCGAG
>SKVA01000260.1 GCA_007129695.1 Spirochaetaceae bacterium
CTGCGCCGACTCCAGACCGACGTGATCGACCTCTACCAGATCCACCGCTGGCACCCGCAGACTCCGGTCGACGAGACGGCTCGCGCGCTCGACGATCTGGTGCGCGCGGGCAAGGTGCGCTACATCGGATGCTCCAACCTCCGCGGCTACCAGCTGCTGCTCTTCCTGCAGCGACAGCGCAGCGCGCTGTGCGAATCGTTCGTGTCGATCCAGCCGCCGTACAACGCGCTCAACCGCGCGATCGAGCTCGAGGTCCTGCCGGTCGTCGAACGCGAGGGCCTGGCGGTGATCCCGTACAACCCCCTTGCCGCGGGGATGCTCACCGGTAAGTACCGGCGCAACGCCGAACTGCCAGAGGGCGCGCGGATGCAGGCGCACGAGTTCTACAACCGTCGCTACTACACTGACGAAGCGCTCGACATCGCCGAGCGATTCGTCGGGCACGCGCGCAAGATCGGGATGACGCCGGCGCAGCTTGCGCTCGCGTGGGTACAGGCCGACCCGCGCATCACCGCGCCGATCGTCGGCGCGCGCAGCGTCGAACAGCTCACCGACACGCTCGGCGCGCTCGATCGCGCGCTCACTCCCGACGAACGCGCAGACGTCCCGGCGATCGCAACAGGCCGCTGGGTCGGCGAAGATCCGGTCTACGACGCGACCGCGTACCGGTAGCGCAGTTTCGCAAGAGGTGGCCGCCGGTATACGCCCGCGCCGACACTCGATATCTTTGAGGTGATGCTAGCCGTTCAAGAATATGGTATCGACATCCGCGATCTGCACATGGCGTACACGCTCGATCAGACCGGACGCCGGCGCGTCGACGCGCTTCGCGGGGTGAGCTTGCGCGTGAACCCGGGCGAGCTGTTCGTGCTGCTCGGTCCGTCGGGCTGCGGGAAATCAACGCTACTGCGTTCGGTCGCCGGCCTGGAAGAACCGCAGGAGGGATCGATCACGCTGGGACGTTCGACGGTACTGGACGCGCGCTCTGGCATCCACATGCGAGCGCAGGACCGCGGAATCGGGATGGTGTTCCAGGACTTCGCGCTCTACCCGCACATGAGCGTCGCGCAGAACATCGCGTTCGGGCTGAAGACGCGGAAGGTTCCCGCAGACGAGATCGACCGCCGCCTTGCTGAGGCGCTGCGCATCGTTGAGATGGAATCGTTCGCGGAGCGGCGTCCGGCGAAGCTATCGGGCGGCCAGAGGCAGCGGATCGCACTCGCGCGCGCGATCGCCGGTGACCCGAAAATCCTGCTGTTCGACGAACCGCTGTCGAACCTTGATCCGCTCCTGCGAACGATGGTCCGAACCGAGCTGAAGATGCTGATCCGCAAACTGGGAACGACATCGCTATTTGTGACCCACGATCAGGACGAGGCGATGGTTATGGGCGACCGGATCGCGGTGATGAACCGGGGAACGATCGAGCAGACCGGAACGCCGGAAGAGATCTACCAGTCGCCGCAGACGCTGTTCGTCGCGGAGTTCACCGGTCGACCGTCGACGAACCTGATCGAAGGAGTCGTCCAGCGGCATCAGGGACGGCTGATTCTGGTACCGATCGAATCGCAGGCGCAGACGCTTACGATCCCCGAGTCGCTCGACGTGCACCGCGAGCAGAGAGTGACGGTCCACGCGCGACCGGAAGACGTCGACATCCACCCGAACCCGGTCGAATCGAGTACGGCGCTGTCGATTCTGTCGGTGGAACCCGAGGGCAGCCACACTACGGTTCATCTCCGCCTGGGAGGCCCGTACAAGCCGCTTGTGGTGCGCGACACGCACCACGTGTATACCAAGAGCGCGGTAGGCAGCGGCGCCCACGTCAGGCTACTCAGAGGTACCGTATACAGCCCCGACACGGGGCGGCTGATAGGATCGTTCTGATCGGGCCAAAGCGGCCGTAACGGGGCTTGCCCGTCACGGCCTTGGGATCACTCGGCGCCGGCGGCCGTTGCGGCGGCGGCGTTTCCGCGCATCTCGGAGTCGATCACGAACAGACCGATATCCGACGGACCCGACAGGTCGATACGCTTCAGCAAGCTGTTGACGGTGTGCTCTTCCTCCACCTGCTCGTCTACGAACCACTCGAGCATCGACACGGTTGCCGGATCGTTCTCCTCATCGGCGAGCCTGTGCAGCGCGTGGATGTCGGCGGTCAGCTTCTTTTCGTGCCCGAGCGCCGCGGCGACCGCTTCACGCACCCCGGCGAACGTATCGACCGGCTGAGCGACGGCGGGCAGCGTAACCTTCGCGTCGTGTTCCTTCAGGTAAGCGATGATCCGCTCGGCGTGACCGTACTCTTCGGTTGCGTGCTGTTCCATCCATGCCGAGATGCCCTGGAATCCCTTGTGGTAGAGGTCCATCGCGATCGATCGGTACAGGAAGTGCGCGCCGAACTCGCGGCCGATCTGCTGGATGAGTGCCTCGTGCACTTTCTTGCTTATTGCCATAGCTGCTCCTCGTTCCAAAGGATACTACCGCCCGCGCGCGGTGAAAACGTCTTTTGACGCACCGCGCTACGATAGCTACTCTTTCGCTCGTGA
>SKVA01000470.1 GCA_007129695.1 Spirochaetaceae bacterium
GGACCGCCTCCTTTTTTTACGGGTAGAGAAACCGCTCTATATCCTCCAAGACCTGCGCCGCCGGCGCAAACGACCGGCCCGTGTCGGGGAGCGATGCCGCGAACAGTGCGCCGTATGCGCGGTTCACGAACCGTACATCGGTGACGACCACAACACCCCGATCCGTGCTTCGCCTGATGAGGCGACCAAACCCCTGCCGCAATTTCATCACCGCATCAGGAAGCGCGAGCTCGGCAAACGCGTTCCCGCCGCGCGCCTCGATCGCCTCTGTCCGGGCCATCAGTACTGGATCGGTCGGTACGCGGAACGGCAGACGGCAGAGAACGACGACCTGAAGCGTATCCCCCGGCGCATCGACTCCCTGCCAGAAGCTTTCGGTCGCGAACAGAACGCTCGACCGGTCCTCGACGAAACGCGCGAGCAGCCGGGCGCGGTCGTCATCACCCTGCCGGAGCGTCGCGATGCCGGCCTGGGCGAGCCGATCGCGCACCGAATCGCTCGTCGTGCGGAGCATCTCGTACGACGTGAAGAGCACGAGCGCGCGCCCTTCGGAGATCGACAGCAGCTGCGACAGGAAGCCCTCCAGAAAGCGCTGGTACTCGCTCCCTCCGGGCTCCGGCGCGTCTACGGGCACGGCGAGCAGCGAGTTGGCCCGGTAGTCGTACGGCGACGGGAGCCCGAGGAAGCGGCACCCGCGCGGCAGATCGACAAGCCCGATGCGTCCGGACCAGAACCCGAAACTCCCCCCAACGGTCAACGTTGCCGATGTGAAGACGCTCGTGTCGAACACGTCGAAGACGGCGGCGCGCATCACGTCGCTGATATCGAGCGGGCTCGACACAAACCGGGCGGTACGACTCGCGCCGCCGCCGCGACGGATCTCGATCCAGAATACGCGATCGGTGTGATTCGGCATGTCGTCAAAGCTTTCGATCAAGGTCGACAGCCGTTCGAGCCGGCGAAGAACGAGCTTCAGGTCCTGAAACGGGCCCTGGTCGTCGCCGTCGTCGTCGTCGAGCAGGTCGCCGATCGCGTTTGTCAGTCCGATCAGTCGACTTCGTAGCTCGCGCATCGCATCGAGCAGGCTCGCGACCAGATCAGCGTCCGCCGCAGACGTGAACCGGAACGTCAGCTCGGTGATACGATCGACCGCGATCGCGTTCAGCGCGTCGGCGGCCTCCTCGGTCGCGGAGATCGAGTGGACAACCGCGGCGATCGCCTGCGGCTCGGCACCCCTGCGACGGACCCGTTGCAGAATCCCCGCGCTGCGGCCGCCGCGCTCATGGCGAAGCCGGCGGCTGTGTTTGCGCACCGCACGGACGGAGAAGCTGTCGCTGAACAGACTCGTCGCGCTCGTTTCGATGCTGTGCGCCTCGTCGAAGACGAGTCGCTGAAACGGCGGAAGAATGGCGCGCGCGTCGAAACCGATCCCGCGCACGCGCAGCGCAAGATCGATGAACAGCAGGTGATGGTTCACGACCAGGACCCGCGCTGCGGCAGCTTCGTGGCGTGCGCGCTGGAAGAAGCACACCTCGCGCAGCCGGCACGTCTGGTCGGAACAGTGATCGGCGTCGGAGTTCACGTCGCTCCAGACCTCGTCGGGGACAACGAACGGCAGTTCGCTGCGGCTGCCGGTAGGCGTGGTCCGCGACCACTCGAACAGCGTGTCGAGCACGTCGTCGGATCTCTGCGGCTGAGCGTCGTCGACGCCGAACAGCGACAACTCGTCGCGGAGTTCGGACAGGCGCTTCGCGCACAGGTAGTTCCCCCTGCCCTTGACCAGGACGACCGGTATATCGGTCGCAAGCAGCTGCTTTACGGTCGGAATGTCCTTGTCGACGAGCTGCTGCTGAAGGTTGATCGTAGCCGTCGACACGACCACGCGCTCGTCGTTGGTGGCTGCCCACTGTACCGCCGGCAGCAGATACGCGAAGCTCTTGCCGACCCCGGTCCCTGCCTCCACCGCAAGGATCGAATCGTCGTTGAACGCGGCGGCCACGGCGTGAAGCATTTCGATCTGGCTCGAACGTGGCTCAAAATCGGGAAAGAGCTCTGAGAGCGCACCGCCGGAGTCGAGCATCGAGCCGAGCTCTTCGGCGTCGATCGGCTCGCGGGCCGGCGCGTTATCGGGCTCGCAGACTACGACGAGCTCGGTCACGTCGTTGTTGACGATGTACGCGCCGACTCCCGAAACCGCCAGGTCGGCTGCGATGAGTACGTCGGCCCGGCTCGGCTGCAGCTGCCCCGACGGATGATTGTGGATCACGACCGCGCCGCGCCGCAGGTTCGCAAGAGGAGCCGCGACCATATCTTGTACGCCGCGGGCAACGGGATCAGCGCTTGAGACCGCGCCGTCGGCGTCGACGTCGCACGCGAAGACAACCTCGCTTCCGTTGGCTTCGGCGATCGCGCTACGCATCGCCCAGATCGCGTCGGCCGCGATTCGATCGGTGGCGTCCACGCTTACGCGCCGCCCTCCGCGATGAGCCGGGTCAGAAGCTTCGCCATGCGGGCACGGATCGATCGACCAACCTCGACGACCTCC
>SKVA01000439.1 GCA_007129695.1 Spirochaetaceae bacterium
CGGATCAGGCCGACCGAGATGGAGCAGCTGCGCGCGATGTTCCTTGCGATGACCAACCGCGACGCGCGGTCGACCGCGAAGGCGCTGTTGCGCCTGACCAGGCAGCTCGGGCACGTGAGCGTCCGCGACCTGGAGTCGCAGGTGTTCGACGTCCTGGACGAGTACCTGGACCTGGCGCTCGAGGACATCGACCTTGCCGGGCTGTTCGGCGATCTATTGTCGATGCTCCATTCGTTCCAGCTGGTGCTGCCGGCGAACCTGATCCTGATGATGAAGGCGCTGATCTCGATCCAGGGAATCGGCGTACGGCTGCACCCCGGGTTCAACCTGATGCAGCTGTTCAAGCCGTTCGCGCGCCGGCTGGTCCTGGCGGAGTACGAGCCCAAGCGCCTGGCGACCGAGGCGTACCGCACGGCGACCGACTTCCGCAAGTTCGCGCTCGATCTGCCCGCCGACCTGGACCAGATCGTCGAGCTGGTCAAGCACGGCAACATCGGCGTGAAGCTCCGCATCCAGGGGCTCGAAAGGCTTCGAAGCACGCTCGAGCGCGTGAGCTTCCGTCTGGTTCAGAGCGCGGTCATCGCCGCGCTGATCGTCGGGTCGTCGATCATGCTCGGCACGAACGTACCGCCGCTATGGAACGGGATGTCGCTGTTCGGGCTGATCGCGCTCGCTCTTGCCGCGGTCATCGGAATGGTCAGCGTCGTTACGATCGTCATCCGCGCGTTGCGGCCGTGACCCGCCCGTCGCCGGCGCGGTCGGGCCATTCGACGAAGTCGGGGTTGGGTTCGGGGATCTTCGCCTCCACCGACTCGCGCCACGCGCTCAGCAGACCATGGAGCCGGTCCCGGACGTCGGGAAGTGTATCGGCCAGGTCGGTGTGCTCGCCGATGTCGTCGACCAGATCGTAGAGCTCGACCAGACCCGTCTCGTAGAACTCGATCAGCTTGTAGCGCCCGCTTCGTACCGAGCTACCCGGGGTTCCGCCCTGGTTGCCGTAGTGCGTGTAGTGCCACTAGATCGCGTCGCGAACGAGCGCGGATCGCGCGCCGGTCAGGATCGGCACGATCGACTCGCCCTCCACGCCGTCGATCCGCGCGGAGGCGGCCCCCTGCCCGCCTTCGGCGGCATCCACTAAGGTCGGCAGGAAATCGACGCTCGTGACCACCTGCGCGCATTCGCCGCCGGGGGCGACTCGTCCCGGCCAGCGTACCAGAAGCGGCTCACGCGTCCCGCCTTCGTACATCCACCCCTTCCCTTCGGCGAGCGGCAAGTTCGACGTCGGCGACCCTTCGGCGGTCGCAAGGCCCCCGTTGTCCGACGTGAACACGACCATCGTATCGTCGGCGAGCCCTTCGGTCGCGAGCGTGTCGAACAGCCGGCCGATATTCGTGTCGAGGGTTTCGATCATCGCCGCGTACACCGGGTCCGACTGGATGACCCGCCGCTGGATCCGCTGGTCCTTCTTGTGCTCGCCGGGGAAGCGCGCGCCTTCAACGATCGCGGTCTGCTCGTCCAGCCCCAGCCGCTTTGCCTTCTGCCGGTACTTCGCGATGATCTCTTCCTTGGCCTGGATCGGCGTGTGAACCGAGTAGTACCACATGTTCAGGAAGAACGGGCGCTCACGATCGCGTCCGCGGATCAGCGCGATCGCCTCATCGGTCAGCCGGTCGGTCAGATACTCTCCGTCGGGTCCGTCGGCCAGATTCGGGAATCCCCACGGACTGAAGTAGCCGTTCACCGGCATTCCGTGCGTGAAGCCTGCGATGTTCACGTCGAACCCGTGCTTCTCCGGCCAGCTCTCCTCGTACCCCAGGTGCCATTTGCCGACGTGCCACGTTTCGTATCCGCGCGACCGCAGTTCACGCGCGGTGTTTGGGATCCCGTTCGGCAGGTTCTTCACGTACGGTACGTCGATGAGCCGCCCCTTCCGCGGGTGATTCGTACCGCTCCAGTCGATGTAGTCGGTCAGGCCGAGCGTCGCAGGGTATCGTCCCGTGAGGATGCTCGCGCGCGTCGGCGAGCAGACCGGGCACGCGGCGTACGCGTCGGTGAAGAGCATCCCGTCACGCGCAAGGCTGTCGATGTTCGGCGTCTCGTAGAAGGTGCTTCCGTAGCATCCCAGGTCGCGCTGACCCATATCGTCGATGAGGATGAAGAGTATGTTCGGCTGTCGCATGCGCCATGATACCGCGACACCGGCCACGTGTCCAAGATGACGCGGCGGCACCGCTCGTGCTACGATCGGCGCCCGGAGGCACCTATGTTCTACGAGTTCAGGCAGTACACGATCAAGGACGGCAAGCGCAAGGAGTGGGTCAAGCTGATGGAAGAGGTGATCATCCCGTTCCAGGTATCGAAGGGGATGGTCGTCGCCGGAAGCTTCGTCGACGAATCCGATGAGGATACCTACTACTGGATGCGCCGCTTCAAGAACGAGAAGGAGCGCGAACGGCTCTACAAGGCGGTCTACGAAAGCCGCGAGTGGAAGGAAGTCATCGCACCTCAGACGGAATCGCTGCTCGACCGCAAGAA
>SKVA01000305.1 GCA_007129695.1 Spirochaetaceae bacterium
AAGCGCGGCGAAGCGCCGGCAGATCGCCTGCACCTCTTCACCGTACTCCCACGGTTCGTGCGGCTCGCCTCCATGCGCGCGGGTGTGCGAGGTGAACATCGCGAACTCGAACCAGCGGGCGTACAGCTCCGGAGTAGGCCGACCGACGAATCCGCCGATGTCGTGGGAAAAGAAGACGAAGCCGCTCAGTCCCACCGACAGGATCGCGCGCAGCTGGCCTGCCATGTTGTCGTAGTCGCAGGCAACGTCGCCGGCCCAGTGCACCGGATAGCGCTGGCTTCCCGCGCCACCGCTGCGGCACCAGATGATCGGCGCCTCCGGGTGCCCGTTTGCGACCGCAAGCGTGGAGGTCCGCACCCGAGCCTCTGCGGTCGCCTCGTATACGGTTCGCTGGTACGCAAGCGTGTAGTAGTTGTGTCCATCCCGGCCCACCATTCCGTTGGAGTAGACCGCCTCTTCCGGTCCGAGTTCACCCAGGTCCACCTTCAGTACGTCCACGCCGTCATCGAACAACCGTCCATACCAGGTTTTGATCCAATCAGCCTCCGCTGATCGAGTGAAGTCGATGTAGACGAACGGTACTGACCAGAAGTTCATCGGACCGCGGTTCACGATGACCGAGTCGGACGCGTCGCGAACGAAGAATCCCTTCGCCAGACCCTCCGCGTGGAGCGCGCTGCCGACGGGAACGTAAGGCGAGATCCACAGGCACAGCCGCAGGTGCAGCCGACGGAGGTGCGCGATCATCGCGTCCTTCCGGACAAAGTCGGGTCCCCAGGCCAGCGTGCACGTGAGGTCGGTACCCATCCATGGTGGGTCGACGTGGAGCACGTCGCACGGGAATCCCCGCCGGCGCACCTCGTCGGCAACGTCGATTAACGCTGCGTCGCTGCGGTACCGGCGGATGGTGGAGAGCCACAGTCCGAACGACCACAGGGGAGGGACCGCGGCCGGCCCGGTCATCCGGTGGTAGAGCGATAGCACTTCGGCCGGTGACCCGAGCAGTACGTAGAAGTCGAGTACCTTTCCCTCCATCTCGATGCCCACAGCCTGGTTGGTCGTCGATCCGAGGTCAACGGTCGAAACCGCGTGCGAGTTGACCAGAACCCCGTACCCACCGGTCGAGATGAAGAACGGAACCGTGATATACGTCCGGTTCGCGAGCGTGTTCGCGGGGTCCCGGTTGTAGAGCTCGACGCGTTGGCGGCGTTTGTTGAGGTCGGTGAACTGCTCACCGAGTCCGTAGAAGTCCTCGTCCCGGCGGCGGAAGATCGACGTCGTGGTGTACGGTCGTCCATCCCTTTCGATCGTACCCGACGGGAAGCTGAAGTAGCCCCAGTAGATCGACGACGCGCCGGTGGTCTCGGCTACCACAGGACTACCGTCGCGTTCGACCGACCACGTCAGCCCGGACCGGGAGAACGCGACCGTGGTCGTCCCGTGGCGCAGCACCACCTCACCGTCGCGATCGTCAATCGTCGCCGGCGGACCGACGAGTCCCGCGGCGGATAGATCCTCTTCGGTGACAACCGGTGCCGGGGCATGCGTCTGGGGGTCGGCCTCCGGCGTGGCGCGCGTGTCGAGCGTGATGCGCAGCAGATCGGACCGGAGGAGCGCGATCCTGAGCGCGTACGGCGCGCGCTCGGCTGGGTCCTCGAGCCGGGCATGGCCCGTCCCGAATATGCCGTCTAGCCCCGTACTGTTCGCGCGGTCGAACCGCGGCGCGCGCAGGCCGGTCACAACCATCGAATGCCCGTCGTGACCGGGTCGCACGCCGTCCACGCTCACGAGCCGCGACCGGAACGGCTTGTTCAGATCGAGCTCGACATCGGGCTGGACTTCCCGGATCGCTGTGCGCTGTGTCGTCGTCTTCATCGGTCGCGCACCCATTCGGACCCGAAGTCCCTGATGAGCGCAAGGAACGCGCTCGCCGTCCAGGTGTAACCCAGATCGTCCCTGCCCTGCCCGGTCAGCGCATCGTAGTTCTCGTAGAAACCTCCTGAGGCGGCAACCGCGTCGACAAACCTGCGAGCGATGTCGGACGCCTCAGCGAGAGCACCGGCGCGTCGCAGGCCATCGACGATGAGGTGCACCAACGGCGCCCAGATTGGCCCCCGCCAGTAGATCGATCCCTTCCAGAACTTCGGCACCGACCCGTAGAGCGGGCTTTGGGTCGACTCGGTCGCCAGGCCATGCGGCGTGAGGTACCCTTCGTCGCTCATCAACCGTTCCAGGAGCGGACGGAAGACTTCGCGCGGCAGCAGGTCCCCGAGCACGAGCGGCATGAACTGCACCAGACCGTGCTCGCCCACGCGCTCGCCACTCGGGAGGTGGTACATCTCGAAGTGGTCGCCCTTCCAGAACCTGGCGACCATGCGCCTGACTGTCTCTGCGGAGAGCGCTCGCCATGCGGCGGCCTCGTCGGCCAGTGAGAGGCGCTCCGCCACCCGCGCGAGCGCCTCGCACTGGAGGGCCAGGTACGCAGACAGGTCGGGAGAGATGACGGGACAGCCAAGGTCGAAGATCGTCGCGT
>SKVA01000088.1 GCA_007129695.1 Spirochaetaceae bacterium
TCCCACATCGACAGGCCGGGCGGAAGGTCGAGCTGACGGTCCAGGGCGAGCACCCAGAAGTAGTAGTGGTGCAGTCCGTGCCCGGGTGGCGGCATCGGCCCGGTGTAGCCGGTCTTCCCCGAATCGTTCACGCCAGCGGTGCCGGCTGGCGTGGCCGGATCGAGCGACGCGGACGAACCATCCAAGTTGTAGAGCACCCAGTGGACGTAGCCGTACGCGCCGGGCTTCACGAGCGGTGCGTCGGGGTCGTGGCAGATCACAGCGAACGCCTTCGTGCCCGCGGGTGGATCGGACCACGCGAGCGCCGGGGAGACGTTCTCCCCCTCACCGGTGTGCCGCTTCGGGATCCGCCCGAGCGAATCGAAGGCGCCACTCGTTACCTGCATATCTGAAAGCGCAAATCCCATAGTGCCTCCTGGTTCCAGGGTACTACGAAATAGGCGTGGTCAGGGGAGCAATCCGGGACCGAGCACGCACGACGGTAAGGGATCGAGTGCGGCTCACACCTTTCCGGACCAGAGCTCGTCAAGGAAGGTGTGTATCGGCAGGATCTCGATACCGTCCACAGTGCGACGGACTGGTTCGCGGCAGACGAGGATGCGCCGGCTGAAGCCGGCTTCCCCGGCGATATCCGAAAGACCGCGGGCGTCCGCGCGCGTCGCGTTGGATGTAGCCTTCACCTCGATCGCCGTCTGCGATCCCAGCAGGAAGTCGACCTCCATCCCGTCGGTAGTTCGCCAGAAGCCGAATGGGCGATCGTCGCGCCGGTAGCTCCGCCACGCCCTGATCTCCATGAAAATAAGCTGTTCCAGCGCGCGGCCGTATTCGGCGGTGTGGTCGTCGAGTGCGGTGGTCCCGGCCAGAGCGTGGGCGACGCCAACGTCGAAGAAGTAGAACTTGCCGCGCGAGACAATGCGATGGTTGGCACGCGACGGCTCGATAGGTTCAAGCATCACGCCGAGCAGCGTGTCGGAAAGGACCTGATAGAACTCCCGAACGGTGCGCGCAGGAACCTGCGCCTCCGAAGCGATTCGCTCAAAGACGATCTGCTCCCCCGAACGGCGCGCGGCGCTCCGGAGAAACCGTGAGAACGGCTCTATTCCGCGCACGAGCCCCTCGGCCTGAACCTCCAGCTGGAGATAGGTCCCGCAGTACGCTTCCAGGTCGAGCCTCGGTTCGTCGGAGAGGTAGATCGACGGAATGGTGCCGTAGAGCAGCGCCCGGCCAAGGTCGAACTCCGGGATCTCGACCGAAACCAGCGGCATCAGTTCGCGCACGCGAGCGCGCCCGCCGAGGAGATTGGACCCTCCGCGCCGGAGCTTCACGGGGCTCGATCCGGTAAGGACAAACCGGAAGCCTCGCCGCTCGATCAGGTCGTGGACGTCGTCCAGGAGCGCGGGGAGTTTCTGGATTTCGTCGATCACGACCGGCCCGGCGTTCGGCTCGGCGTCCTCGAGCTCCTCGCGGAGCCGCCCCGGATTCGCGGACAAGCGGAGGAAGACATCGCCCTGAAGCAGGCTGAACCACGGAGCGGTTGGGTACCGCCGCCGCAGCAGCGTCGTCTTGCCGGTCTGGCGTGGACCAAACAGGAACACCGAGCGGGTAGTGAGATCGGAAGATAGATCGAGCAGTCGATCGAGGGCCATACGTCCAGTGTAGCCCGAGTTGAGTCTTTCCGCAACTATATTGCGGGAAATGCTAATTTTTCAGCAACTATGTTGCGGAAAAAGTCCCTTTCCACACGCCCCACAACGGAGACGCACCACCCCCCGAAAGCTCGCCCCCGCAGTGAATATCCCGCCCGTCACCGTGTAGATCATGCAAGGCGCGGCCGCCGCCGGGCGGTGGCCCGTTCGCCGGGAGTTGGCCCACCGCCACTCCGCGGCGCGCGACACGATACAGAGAGGAGACAGCATGATCGAATTCAGGGATGTCGGCAAATCGTACGGTTCGGTGCGCGCGCTCGACGGGGTGTCGTTCCGGATCGAGCGCGGCTCGGTGTTCGGGTTCATCGGGCCGAACGGCGCGGGCAAGACGACGAGCATCAAGATCCTCACCGGCATGGTGCGCGAGTACGAAGGGTCGGTGCTGATCGACGGGAAGCCGCTCGAAGAGGAGCGCGCGTCGTTCCATCGGCGCGTCGGGTACCTGCCGCAGACGGCGGGCTTCCAGGAGTGGCGCACCGTGCGGCACGCGCTGACCACCTTCGGGAGGCTGAGCGGGCTCGACGACGCGGACCTCAACCGCAGAATCGGTCGCGTCGCCGAACGACTCGGCCTGCTCGACGCACTTGACCGGAAGATCGTGCACCTGTCGGGCGGGATGCAGCAGCGCCTCCGCTTCGCGCAGGCGATCCTCCACGAGCCCGAAGTCGTGATCCTCGACGAGCCGCTGACCGGCCTCGACCCGTCGAGCCGCGCCGAGCTCAAGCGCACGATCCGCGGCCTCGCGACCGAGGGCCACACGATCGTCCTCACGTCGCACGTTCTGTCCGACGTCGAGGACCTCGCCTCCTTCATCGCGATCATCGA
>SKVA01000105.1 GCA_007129695.1 Spirochaetaceae bacterium
AAAACCCGGTGTCCTAACCACTAGACGATGGAGACGAGAGTGTCTCTCCAGACTACCGATACGGCAGACCGGAGTCAAGGCGGCTCATGAGCAGCGCGGGATTCGAACCCGCGACCATCTGATTAAAAGTCAGATGCTCTACCCCTGAGCTAGCTGCCCTCCAAGACTGCCTAAAAGTAGCGGCTCTACCGCCTGAATTCAAGCCCGATCGCAAGATTGTACTGCGGTCGCAGACCCGGTTCACCGGAGAGCTCCGACCCGAACATCGCCGCATCGAGGCGAACGTGCGTCAGGTCGAGCCCGAGCCCCGCGGCGAGCAATCCATCGCTGAACCCGATCCTGACCGACAGTACATCGAGCAGTCTTGCCTCGGCGCCCAGCCCGAACTGGAGTGCGAGGTTACGGGAGGCCGCGGGGGCGATCAGGAAATCGAAGATGTCGCGGTAGTCGAGCATCAGCCGCAGATCGCTCACGTAGCGGTCGACAACCCCGAGGCCGGGCGTCCACAGGACGCCCAGGTTTATCCGCTGAGGCAGGATCGCGTAGACGGTACCCGCGGCAGCGCTCTCACCGTCCAGAAAGTCCGGGAACGACGAGTAACCGGTCACGGCGGTCGGCGTATAGAGATCCTCAACGGTGAGCCCGATCGTCACTGGGACCGGGAACACGTAGCGCAGGCCAAGGTCGACTCCGAAGCCGCTGATCAGAGAGAATGGCGAGTCGGCCAGAAGGCCGGGACCGATCGACTCCAGGAACGTCGGCAGCCCCAGGAGCGTCGTCGCGACGGTGACGTCGCCGCGGACGAACCCCTTGACGCCGAGCCCGACCGACGCGGTACCCCACGAGCCGGTCGCGCTCGACGCGGAGTCAGAATCGAGCGGGATAGGGATGCTCAGTCCGTACCCGCCGCGCAGCAGGATTCGCTCGCCAAGAATCGTCTCGAGCCCGCCGGGAACCGACTGAACGGTCGCGTCGGACACATTATAGACGCCAAACCCCATTCCGCCGCCGACGTACCCGAACGCGAGCGGTCCGGTCACGGTGGCCCGCGCGTAGAGCGACAGAAGCAGTTGCTGCACGTCGGATGACGACAGCAGCGAAGTGGGGTCTTCCCCCGCGAGCGACCGCATCACGAGTCCGGCGAGTGTGAAAACGGGGCCGGTAGTCTGTACGCTGAGCCTGGCAACGCTGAACTCGGAGGCGGCCCCGGCGAGTCCGGCGGGATTCGCAAACAGCGCGTCGAACCCGGTTGCGGCGGCGACGTGCGACCCACCGGCTGCCGAAGCGGCGGCCGACGGCAACAGGCCGTCGTCAACCGACTGCGCGGGTACGTCGATCTGCAACACCAACAGCGCAGCGAGTATCAGCATGCACGCGAATCGGTTCATCGGACGCTCCACGGAATCCCCCTGGCCTTACGAAGGCGCGAACCCGAACGCGTCTCCGAGTCCCTCTATAAGGTCGGTGCTCGAGCCCGACACCTGCAGCAGATCGTACGCGAGCTGGAGAAACGCTTCGGCCTGCTGCTGTTCGGCCGTCGTCCCGTCGAGCTCGCCGACCCCGCCGCTCGATTGCGCGGCGATCGCGATCAAGCCGACGGCGACGAACACGTACTGCTCGGGAGTCGGTGTCAGCGAATCGTCGGCCGAGTCGAGGAGCGCGGCGGCCTCGGCGATCAGAGCAAGATCGGCCGCGGAAAACGATGCCACCGCGGCGTCGAGCACCGCGGTCTCATTGCCGTCATCGGCACCCAGATCCGCGATCAGCCCGATCAACGTGCCTTCAACACCCGCGGCTCCGACCGCGAGGTCGACCGCGAGCAGCTGGACCTCCGGGTTCGAGCTGCCTTTCAGCGACTGAAAGGCCTTGGCCATCGCATCGCGATCGCCCGACGCAAGCGCGTTCTGCGCGTAGGTGATCTGCTGCTCGGTCGACATCTTCGACGGATCACGCTGGAGAAACGCGAGTGGGCTTGTTGTGAACACGAGCTCGCACCCGGTCAGCACCAGCGTTGCGGCCACGGCAATCAGCGTTCGCATACTCCCCCCTTAGAATCGGATAGCCACTTCGAGCGAGCCGCCGACCTCGCTGAATCCCCAGGAGCCGGTCTCGTCCCGGGCAAAGTCGCCGGCCACCGCCGCATTGACATCAAGGAAGAATACGCGCATACCGAGCCCCGCCGACAGGTATCCCCCGTAGTAGCCCGCGCGAAGCGACATGAACCGCAGCAGGTCGACCTGCCCACCGACGTTCAGCATCGACAGCACGTCACTCGGCTCGACCTCGTCGCCCTGTTGCCAGAGCCGCACGATCCGGGTCGCGTCGAGGATGTCGACGCTGACGCGAGGGTCGATCAGAAAGCTCAGAACGCCCAGGTGAGGATGGAACTCGAACCCCAGGTTGACCTTCATCGGTATCTGGAGCACGGCATCCTGTTCTTCGGGGGTCAGCGTCGAGCCGATCGGTAGCGCCGCGCCGGAGAGCGCCTGGACGTACTCGTCGAAGCTCGCTTTTCGGTACTGGATGCG
>SKVA01000561.1 GCA_007129695.1 Spirochaetaceae bacterium
GTGAAGAAGATCGAGCGGCTGCACGACGGGTCGAAGGGTCCGCACGTCGGACCGTTCTACACGCGCATGCAGGAGACGATGATGGCCAAGGTCGGCGTGTACCGCAACGAGAAGCCGATGGCAGAAGCGGTCGATCTGATCCGCACGCTGCGCGACGAGTTCCGCGCCGTTCGCTCGGAGGACACGAACAAGGCGTTCAACTCGGACATTCTGGGGATCCTGGAGCTAGAGAACCTCCTGGACCTTTCGCTAGTGACCGCGGCGAGCGCGCTCAACCGCACCGAAAGCCGAGGCGCGCACAGCCGTGAAGACTACCCGGAGCGCGACGACACCCGCTGGCTCAAGCACACGCTCGCATCGCTCGAAGGGCAGACCGTGAATATCGACTATAAGGACGTTGACACATCGATCTGGGAACCCAAGCCCCGGACATACTGAGCAGACCTGGAGATAAGGAGCGATCATGAAGGTCAACCTGGAGATACAGCGGTTCAACCCGGAAACCGACACGTCACCGCACTTCAAGACGTACGAGGTGGCCGTCGATCCGACCGACCGGATTCTGGACGCGCTGATGGACATCAAGCGGAACACCGACGGATCGCTCGCGTTCCGCCGCAGCTGCGCGCACGGCGTGTGCGGCTCCGATGCGATGGTGATCAACGGCACCGAGGCGCTCGCGTGCAAGACGCTGATCCAGGACGTCACGACCGAAGAAGGCGCGACGATCCGGATCGAACCGGCGCGGCACATGAAGGTCCAGCGCGACCTGATGGTCGAACAGGACGGGTTCTTCCAGAACTTCCGCAGCGTCAAGCCGTTCTTCATCCCGGACGACAGCAAGCCGGCGCCGCAGAAGGAGTACGCGCAAAGCATCAAGGAGCGCGCCGAGTTCGACGACCCGACCAAGTGCATTCTCTGCGGAGCGTGCTACTCGGCGTGCCCGGTGCTCGACAAGAACCCGAACTTCATCGGTCCGGCCGCGATCGTCCAGGCGAGCAGGTTCGTGTTCGACAGCCGCGACACGGGTCTCGGCGCACGCCTGGAGATCCTCGATCAACCCGATGGAGTCTGGGCGTGCGAGAACCACTTCCAGTGTACCCGAGTCTGCCCGCGGGAAATCAAGGTCACGAAGATGATCAACTTCACAAAGCGCGCGATCAAGCAGTACCGCGACGAGCGCGGTGAACAGGTCAATGACGGAGGAGCGCAAGCGTGAACATCCACGAGTATCAGGGAAAAGAGATTTTTGCGAAATACGGCATTCCGGTGCACGACCAGGAAGTCGTCACGACGCCGGATGCGGCCCGAAAAGCGGCCGAACGGATGGGAACGACCGTCGTCGTGAAGGCGCAGGTGCTCGTCGGCGGCCGCGGCAAGGCAGGCGGCGTCAAGCTCGCGAAGACGCCGGATGAGGCCGAGGCGCGCGCGCGCGATATCCTCGGTCTGACGATCAAGGGCATCCCGGTCGAGAAGGTGATGATCACGCCGGCGAGCGAGATTCTGCGGGAGTACTACGTATCGATCACCGTCAATCGCACTACGAAGGACCTGGTGCTGATGATGAGCAAGGCCGGAGGCGTCGATATCGAAGACCTCGCGGTGAACCGCCCCGAACAGATCATCAAGTTCCCGATTCACCCGACCGACGGGATCGACGCGACCGGGCTCGATCGAGCGCTCACCGGCGTGTTCGGAACGCCGCGTCTGGTAGATCAGGCGAAGGACGTTGTGGAGAAGCTCTACAAGATCTTCATGGAGCTCGACTGCTCGCTCGTGGAGATCAACCCCTACGCGCTCGTTCCCGGCGACGACGGTGAGAATCTCGTCGCGCTCGACGCGAAGGTGAACTTCGACGACAACGCGCTGTTCAAGCACGCCGACGTCGAAGCGATTCGTAGCCCCGAAGAGCTCTCTGCCGACGAGACCGCGGCAAAGGCGGCGGGCCTGAGCTTCGTCAGCATGGACGGATACATCGGCTGCATGGTCAACGGCGCCGGGCTCGCGATGGCGACGATGGATATCATCAAGCTCTACGGTGGCGATCCGGCGAACTTCCTGGACGTCGGAGGCAGCTCGAACCCGGAGAAGGTCGTGAACGCGCTGAAGATCATCACGGGCAATCCAAAGGTGCGCGCGATCCTGATCAACATCTTCGGAGGAATCACGCGGTGCGACGATATTGCGACCGGAATCCTCGAAGCGCTCAAGCAAATCGACCTGAAGCTGCCGATGGTTATCCGGCTGATCGGCACCAACGATGAAGAGGGACGCGCGATACTGAAGGGAGCCGGGCTCGACTCGTTCGAGTCGCTTGGTGACGCGGTCGAGCGGGTCGTCGCGGCGGCTAAGGGGTAAGACATGAGCATTCTGATCGACGAAAGTACATCGGTTATCGTACAGGGTATCACCGGCCGCGACGGGAGCTTCCACGCGCGACAGATGGTCGGCGACGGCACGAAGATCGTCGCGGGCGTCACCCCCGGCAAAGGCGGGCAGATGCTCGACGACGTGCCGGTCTACGAAA
>SKVA01000226.1 GCA_007129695.1 Spirochaetaceae bacterium
AGCCTCCCTCCAGTGTCTCCACCTCAGGCGCCTCCCGTCGCAGAACGAGCCGTCCTCGGAGATTCCTCCCCAAGCGGTCTATTCTTTCTTCCCTTCCCTCATAATGCCAAAGAACAATGGTGACCGCTAAGCGGACACCGTTCACCTGCTATTCGTCGCTGAGACGATCAAGCTGGATGATCTACGCCCTCATCAGGCGCGAAGATTAAGCTACTACATCGAGACGGCGGTGTCAACAGCTACTGCTCGGAATCCTTGCGCGCCGCCATGTCGAGCGCGGCTTCCTTGTCCCGGATCTGGTGGCGAACATCGTCGATCCTGGAAATCAACTCGTCGACACCGTCGGTCGATCGTTCGACACTCTTGCCTCCTTCTGAGACGAGCACCTCGTACGCCCTTGCTCCGAGCTTCGCGACGAGCTTCTCGGCCTGATTCTCGAGCTGCATGATCTCCAGGCGCAGCACGCCACGCTCGCCGAGATCCTGAGTGCGTTCCTTGAGACTGCCGAGCAGCTCTCTCGAGCCGTCGAGCCCCTTCTCCATCGTGTTCTTGAGTCTGTCCCAGAAGTCCATCATTCCTCCCCGGCAGGGCCAATCGTGGCCGCCGACCAACCCGCTCGAAGCCAGGTCTGCGTCGTTCGTTGACTGCCATCGCCGTCTTCCCTAAGATGATGCAAACAAGCGATCGGGTCAAAGCCCCGGTCGGATAAGGAGACACTATGAATCTCGTGTTTCTTGGCCCGCCGGGCGCCGGCAAGGGAACGATGGCGACTCGACTCGCCGACGATCTGGGTGTTCCGCACATTTCGACCGGAGACATCTTCCGGGCCGCGGTGGCGAATACAACCGAGCTCGGCAAGCAGGTCAAGGCGATCATGGAGTCGGGAGGACTCGTTCCCGACGAACTGACGATCGCGCTCGTCGAAGAGCGGCTGAAGGAGTCCGACACGGCGAAAGGGTACATCCTCGATGGGTTCCCGCGAACAATCCCGCAGGCAGAGGCACTCGACGGATTCGCGTCGATCGACCACGCGGTGCGGTTTGTCCTCGAAGAGGCCGAGTTGATCAAGCGGCTTTCCGGCCGCCGCGTCCACAAGCCGTCGGGCCGGACCTATCACGTCGAGTTCAACCCGCCGAAGGTCGCGGGGAAGGACGACCTCACCGGTGAGCCGCTGATTCAGCGACCCGACGATCAAGAAGAGAGCATCCGCAATCGTCTTGAAGTGTACGAACAGCAGACCGCTCCGCTCGTGTCGTACTACGCGGAGAAGGGCACCATGGTCACGGTAGACGCGGCGCCCAAGCCCGATGACGTATACGCGTCGCTGAAAACCAACCTCGGTCTGTAGCGATCAATTGCCCGTGCCGGCGAACGTTGTCGCGGCCGCCGGCGCCACCGCGCGCCTGGGTGAGAGTCAGTCGGCGTTCGGCGGCTCGTCGCCGGTGTCGTCGGGCAAATCGTCGAGTTCGTCGTCGGGCCGGGGCGAGGTCATCTCCGGCAAGAGTCCCGCGTCCGCAAGGAGGGCGACAACGCGCTCCCTCCCCGCGATATCGGCGGCAAGCAGTCCGCGCACCGACTCGGCATCACGATAGCCAAGCTCGATCGCCAGCAACAGTGACTCTACTCCAAGATCGGCTTCGCGCGCGTCGACGAGCAGAAGGTGCGCCTGCGAGAAGCCGGCACGCGCGCGCACGGTGTCATCCAGGGCTTCATTCGCAGCGACCGCGGCATAGGTGTCGATCGCGTCGGCGAAGAAGCGCTCGCTCGCGAGCAGTCCGGCAAGCAGGAGGGTCGCATCGGTATCATCGGGCTGCTCGGTACGAAGGCGTCTGAGCGCGTCGATCGCGTCGAGCGGACGACCAGCCGCGACGAACGCGTCGGCGATCCGCCTGCGGATACCGACTCGACTCGGATCGAGATCAACCGCTCGGACCAGGAGTTCGAGTACACGATCAGAGTCGTTCTGCAGCTCCGCGATCGTCGCCCTGTTGACGAGCAGATCGACGCCGGCGGGGTTCAGATCGATTGCCCGATCGAAGAGCACGGCTGCCCGGTCCAGATCGCCGCGACGGTACTCGACGTACGCGAGCGTCGAGATCACGAGAACGTTGTCCGGATCGCCGACGAGCAGCAGTTCGAGCTGCGTCGCGGAGTCCGCGTACCGGCCGAGCATCGCGTACGCGCGCGACAGGTTGTACCCGGCGCGCGCGAGCGAGTCGTCGAGCGTGATCGCGCGCGCAAGGAACTCCGCGCTGCGTTCGTAGCGGCCGATCTCGAAGTAGGCAGTGCCCAGATTGTAGTATTCGACGGCTAGATCGGCACGCGAAAGCGTCGTCGTGCACGAGGCAAGCACACCGAGAGCGCAGGCGAAAACCGCGGATGCGATGACACGCACCGCGACGCGCCATTTCACCGGGCGAGCACCCCGGGTCACCGGGCGAGCACCCCGGGTCACCGGGCGAGCACCCCGGGTCACCGGGCGAGCACCCCGGGTCACCGGGCGAGCACCCCGGGTCACC
>SKVA01000416.1 GCA_007129695.1 Spirochaetaceae bacterium
ACCCTGAGACCAACGTTACCACCGCGGCGAGTGGAAAGTCGCCCGCGCGCGCGCCGGTCACGTAGAGATTCTCGAAGGTTCGAAACATCCAGTAGTTCGGAAAAAGCGCAAAGAGCCAGTGCCACGCTTGCGGAACGACGATCGATACGAAGGGAACCGTGAGGTAGAGCACCATCACGATCTTCAGTGTCGCGAGCGCCTGGATCTGGTTACTCGCGATACCACCGACCAGGAGCGCTACCACCAGCGGCAATGGTGCTCCGGCGACGAGCGCGATCAGAAAGCGGCCGATCGGTACGCCAGTCCCGACGAGGATCAGGTGCCCGACAACTGCAACCACGATCCCGATCACCGCTGCCAGAAACCCGCGTGCCGCGAAGTACGCGGTCGGAGTGATCGGCGTGACCGAGAAGCTTCGGGTCACGTTCTGCTCCTTCTCATCGATCATCGCGAACGCTACCGCGAGCCCGCCTATCAGCGACGCGAGCATCATCAGTCCAACCGCGGCGTACTCGCGAACCGGCGAGTGCTCGGCGACCTGGACGATCGAGTACTCCCCGATCTTTTCGCGTGACGCTGAAAGCAGTACCGAATGCAGGAGCGCGACGCTTCCCGCCGACTCGTTGCCCTCGAGCACGATCGTCCACCCGTCGGGGCTCATCACGAATCCACCGACGTCATCGTTTGCGAGCACCCGCGTTCGCACCGCGTCCGCCGTGGCGTAGCGCTCGACGTGCCCGTACCGCTCGACGCGGTCGGCGAAGGTTCCCCGCTGCAGCGCCGTCGACACCATCGGCGCCTCGACCGCCGGTGCCTCTACCGCGAAGCGGACGACCGACCCTTCGACCGAAGGGAGGAAGAGGCGCAGCCCGCCGGCGATCAGAATCGGTGCCGCCAGAATGTAGACGACCATGCTGTCGCGCAGCGCGTTCGTCATGTCGAACTTCATGATCGATGCTATACCCTTCATCTCATGCTCCTTTGAGAAGTCGCGTGTGCACACTGTACGCGCAGAACGCGACGGCTGCCGCGAGCCACCCAAGCCCGGTGAGCAGCGTCCGTCCGATGAGGGCCGAGTCGCCGGTCGGGAAGAGCGCCTCACGCAGCGCGTAGACCAGTCCGTAACTGGGGATCACCGTGACCCAGGCGGGACTCCACACCGGGTAGACGTAGCTCACGAACGGAAGGAGGTTCAGAATCAGCAGCGCCAGGCCCGGAAAGAACCAGTGCGACAGGTTGCGAAACCACGCGGCGAAGCCCAGCCCGAGCACGGTCATGAAGAGGCTCGCCCAGACGATCAGCCCGATGATCGCGCCCCAGTTTGCGGTGATGCCGAGACCGGCTGCAACGACGATCACGCCGTAGCCGATCGCGATCAGCACGAAGACGATCGCTTTGGACGCCACGTACGCCCACAGCCCGCCGGGTGACACTCGGTACGCGCGGATTGTTCCCTCCTGCTTCTCCGCGAACACGAAGACCGCGACCAGCAGGAACCCCAGGATTCCGACCTCGAACGCCAGGAAGATCGGGATCCCGGAGAGATTGAGCGGGACCGCCTCCGCCTCCGGTCGCAGGAACTCGATCTGAGGATCCGGGAGCGCTTCACCGCGAGCGACCGCCAGGACCTGTTCGATGCCTGCAACCAGCAGGTTCAGCGTCTGCTCCGGCACGGCGGTCCGGGTGGAGATCGTTACGCCTGGCCGGTCGAGTGTCCCTGAGAGCTCCACCGCGATCGCGTTCGGGTGATCGGCGATCAGCGCGTCGAACCGTTCGCGCGACTCAGGCAGCGCTGCCGCGTCGCCGCCGAGTTCGATGGTCGCCGCGCGAACCGGCGAACCGGGAATGGTATCGAGCACGTACTCTCCGGGTCCCCTCGATACCTCGGCCGGCAGGAAAACGATCAGCGCTACCATCGTAGCCGCGATCGCGAGTACTACCGCGACGTGCCCGTTGCGCCACGCGAGCGTCAGGTCCTGACGGAGCAGTACCGACAGCCGCTTCATCCGAGCCCCCTTCCGGTGAGCCGGATGAAGATCTGTTCGAGCGTCGCCTCCTGGCTGTGGATCGTCTCGATCGCGCCACCGTCGATGAGCTGCTTCAAGCGTTCGGCGTCGTCGTTGCGTTCGGGGAAGAGGATCTCCTTTGCGACCGATCCGTTCGTCCGGTGTTCGACCGCAATCGACCGCTCTCCGTACTTCAGTTTCAGCTCGCGCGGCGCGTCCATCGCGACGATCCGGCCGTCGTTGAGGAACGCGACGACGTCGCACAGCTCGTCGGCCGTCTGCATGTTGTGGGTGGTCAGGAACACCGTGCACCCGTCGGCTCGCTTCTGACGGATGATCTCCTTGATCCGTTCGGCGGTCGCCGGGTCGAGCCCGCTCGTCGGTTCGTCCAGGAAGAGGATCGTGGGCCGGTTGATCAGGCTTCGCGCGAAGACAAGGCGCTGCTTCATTCCCTTGCTGTACGCGCCGGCGCGGCGGTTCGCCGCGTCGGTCAGGCCGACCGCCTCCAGAATGCGCCTCGGGTCCTCGGTTGGCACCGAGTAGAGTCCCGCGTGGTAGCGCAGGTTCTCGAGCCCGGTCAGCTTGCCAAACACGTTCGGATGCTCGAACGACACGCCGATCCGGTTGTAGAACGCGGGACCCTGTGCACGCAGCGATACACCGTCGTACGCGACGTCTCCGGCCTGTATCGACAGCAGGCCGGTCATGAGCGCCTGGGTCGTGCTCTTGCCGGCGCCGCTCGGGCCCAGGAACCCGAAGATGGTTCCGTCCGCGATCGTGAAGCCGATGCCGTCGACCGACCGCGTGCCTTTCCCTTCGTAGTCGTGCGTGAGACTCCTAACTTCGATCATCTGCTCCTCCGTTGCTCTCAGTTGTGTAACCGCGAACGATCCGGACGATCGAGTCGTCGACGAGTGTCAGCGATCCTGCAGCCACACCCAGAATCCGCTCCACCGACTCGGTGTAGACTCGCATGGACAGGATGAGCTCGTCGCCGACGGCCGGATCGCGATCGATCTCATCAAGCCGTTGCGCGAAGCCGGCGACCACCGTCGCGCCGAACTCCAGGATCATCTGCGCCGTCTGCGTGGGATGGCCGACGGCCATCGTTCCTTCCCGGTTTCCCTGTTCGATGATCCGAGCGAGCGCCGGCGCGGTGAGCTCGACGCTTCGACGCGTCATCCGCGAGCGCAGCAGCGCATTTCGGTCGCTGTAGAAAACCCGTGCGAGCGTGAGCATCAGTTCCCGGTTCTGCGCCTTGAACGCGTTTGTTCGCGCGAACATCGCGTTCATCTTATCGACCGCGGGTACCCCGGGTTCGCTCACGATCGGTTCGACGATCGCCATCGCCTGCTCGCCCGCGCGCGCCGCGAGCTCGTCGAGGAGCTCTTCCTTCGTCCTGAAGTAGTGGTAGAATGCACCCTTCGACACGCCGACGGCCTCGATGATCGCGTTCACGCTCGTGTCGTCGTAGCCGCGCTCTATGAACAGACTCATCGCGGTATCCAGGAACTCAGCCTTGCGAACGTCGTGGTCTTTCGCTATGTGCATGCCGCCTCCGTAGTACTCCTATGCCGTCGCCGGTCAAAGACCGACCGTAGGTAGGTACCGACCATCGGTATGTAATGTAGCACAGCCTATGTACCACGTCAAGTCTTTTCCTGAGTTCGAGCTGGTTTGCCCCGCGGGCTATCCGATCGCGGCGCGCAGGAACGCGATCGACTCGCGCGCGTCGGCCGGAAGGTCGTCGGTGCTTCCTTCGATCGACAGCCGCCCGTCGTATCCGATATCCGCGAGCGCGGTGAAGAACGCGCCGTACTGTTCGTCGTCGGTCGGCTTCGGCCATCGGCGCCCGTCAAGCCGTGCGATGTGGCAGTGTCGAAGCATCGCGTTGCCCGCCTTGCGGATTATGTCCGGAGACTCGTTCTGTGACCGCATATGGTAGTAGTCGACCAGTAGCCGTACGTTCGGGTGGTCGACCGTTGTCGCAAGCTCCAGCCCCGCGGCGGCGGTGTTGATCAGGTTATCCTCCGCGGCACGAAGCGGTTCGATCACGATCGTGATGTCGTTTCGCGCGGCGATCGGACCGGCGACCTTCAGCATCGCAGCGACCTGGTCGAGTGCGGCGCCGGTCGAAAATCCGTCGGGAACCCTGCGCGATCCGCCGCTCCCGAAGACGACCACGCGCGCACCGAGCTCACGCGCGCGGGCGAGCGCCGACTCCAGATACGAGCGAACGCGATCGGAGTCCACTTCGGGTCCGGTCAGCCGGATCGATCCGGGAAAGAAACAGTTGAACGCCTCGGCGGGTAGCGGCATCGCGTCGAAGGTCGCGCGCACTTCGGCAAACGCGTCATCGGCGATCTCCGATACGGCGTTCAGCGCGGGTTCGATGTAGTCGTACCCGGCGCGTGCGATAGTTTCCGCGTTGGCGGATGATGTACAGATCCCGAGTCTCATCGGTCCCCCTCTCTCTTTGGTCGGTTTGTGGTCAGTATAGCAGAGAGTCACCGCGCTCGACACCGCGGCCGTCGGTAGGGTTTGTCAGCCGTCGGCCAGGTCCGACAGTCCGGGCGGCAGGCAGAGCAGATTCCAGATCGCGCGGTCTTCAAGCGCGTCGCCCGAATAGAGCGACGTGTCGGTGTTGCGGCGAAGCCCGCCGACAGTGTATCCCCAGGACTCGAGCAGCAGCTTGATCTCCGAGCGTTCGTAGCCGGCGTTAGCGGTGTTGTCGACCGAGTACTCGATCAGGATGACCGGTCTGCCCGACCGGATCGTCTGTTCGCCCCCGCGCAGCGCCGGGAGCTCGGCCCCCTCTATATCGATCTTCACGACGTTCGGCAGCGGCAGTTTGTTTGCCAGCACGACATCATCGAGCCGCTCGACGCGGACCTGCTCTGGCGATGTCGAGTCGATCGAGTAGTGCGACAGCTGCTGTTCAGGGCGCGCGAACAGCGAGTTGAACGTGTCGTCCGAGTATCCAAAGAGCGGCATCATCGCCCGCTCATCTGAGAGCGCGATCCCGAGCAGCGTCACGTTCGCGAGGCGGGCCGCTGCGATCCGTTCCTCCAGCCGGGTATGCGATTGCCGCGCCGGCTCGAACGCGATCACTCGCGAGCAACGGCCTGCGAACCCGATCGTAAAAACGCCGTCGTTCGCTCCGATGTCGTAGAAAACCGGTGCATCGAACGCTGCGAACGCGCGATCGAACCAGTACCTCAGGTTTGTGTTGATGTCTTCGTAGTCGCGAACCTGTGCCATAGTACCATCATCGACCGTATCGTGGTGGCTCGATACCCGCAATCGTGCTCCGGTCGGTGTCGATAGGCGCCGGGTCAGAACCGGTACATCAGACCGATCGGGAGGTAGAGCATGAACGCGGAGCCGCTATCCGACGGGTAGGCGATCCGCTCCTCCTGGCCGACCAGCATCAGCGGGTGAATCGCGAGCAGGAAGCGCGTCCGCAGTGCCCACCGATCGGTCGCGTTCCACGCCAGACCTCCCCGAAACATCAGCGTCGAGTACCGGAACGTGCTCTCTTCGCCCGGCTCAAGGAAGGCGACGAAGCCGGTCCCTTCTTCCCAGTCTCCGATCGCGACATCGGACGTGTTCGTGACCCATGCCGTGCCCGTGTAGAGCGACAGGCCCACGCTCGCACCGAACCTGCCGAGCGCCCGGTACTCGATACCCGCTCCGACCAGTGTGAAGATCCCGGTGACCACCGGATCGACGTCCGATCCGTGGGCCGACCCGAATCTCAGCTGATCGTTGTGCTCGAACCATCCCGACACCGTCACGCCGAAGGAGCGATCACGGAACCAGGTTAGGTCCAGTGCGATCGGAGTGAGCCGGACCGATGCAGATCCTTCGGAACCACCCAGATCGGTGCGCATGAGCCCGGACATCCAGAGCGTCGCCTCGTACTGCGTTGCCAGGCGGTCGGTAAGGTCGACCGTCGCGATCGCCTGCTCGCGTACCGTCGCAGCGTCCGTCGATCCCGCTTGAACGATCGTCGGGTCTACCATGACCAGAAGCGGAGCGAACAGCGTCGCGGTCTCGTTGAGCCAGTGCGACACCTCGGTAACCGTCGCGGTCGTCGCGACCGACGATTCGACAGCAGATCCGTCGTCGACCGCGGCTCCCGACAGCACCGCGCGGACCGTACCTTCGGCCACGACGATGTCGATCGTTGAGTTTGCAGCTTCCGCGGTATAGACGCGAACGATCGGTTGGCGCGCGGCGATCGACGTGAACAGCAGTTCGTCGATCCGGCCGATCAGCGCGCGGACCGATGCGTCCGAAATCGCCGACAGCGAGTCGGGACTGCTCACGAGCACGCGATGCGGTACGCGCGGCGCGAGCGCGCTCTGCGCCGCCGCCGTCGCACCGATCACCACCATGAGCGCCAGCGCGACCACGAACCGGGCCTCGCAGCACGCGATGCGACTCACCGTCGCCTCCCGACGCCCGCCGTGAGCCACAGCTCCGGTCCGAAGAACCTATGGTCGGTGAAGTCTGCCCACCAGCGTACGCCCGCGATTCCGAGCGTGAAGCCCAGATCGACGAAGCGTGACTGCGCGCGGCGTCCGGGCCGGAGGTAGAGCTTGATCCCGACGTCGGCAGCTATCGTCGCCATTACGCTCGCGGGAATGTCGTAGGGCTCGTCGGTCTCCCAGTCATGGATGGCCGACGCGCTCGCCCAGTGCGCCGCACCTAGCAGGCTCAGATAGACGTCGTTGCCCAGGTTGTAGAATGAGAAGCGTGGACCGGTGTAGACCCCAACCCCGAACACCGTCGTGCCGTAGTCGGGGTCGCGGGACCACGACGAAATCGCCTTCACCGCGAGCGAAAGCGGGAGCGCAAGCGGGTGCTCGTAGGTCAGGGCCACGCCCATGCTCGGGCCGTCGGCGCGCATCCTCGGCTCGTCCGTCCAGGGAACGTCGATCTGATCCATAACCGCGCCGTAGATCGCGGACATCGCCGTCACTCGTTCTTCGGTCAGACGCCGCTGGATCACCACCTGCTCGGTCAGTCGTTCCGAATACGCGATCGATTCGGCGGTGACCGGTCGTTCCTCGATGACGGTGCGACCCACGTCCGGAAGCACCCGGGTCACCGATGACGCGAAGTCGTTGGCCACCTCATCGATCGAGTCGAAGACCGCGAATCCGCCGGCACGCTCAAGCAGCAGCGCCGCCTTCACAAGCTCGGTCCTGACGTCCGACAGGACCGCGTGCGTGACCAGCCGCCCCCGATCCTCCAGCACGCTTCCGGTCACGACCAGCTGCGCTCCGATCCGTTCCGCGGTCGCGAGCGCCGCGTCGGGTTCGTCGGACCGTATCGGATCGAGCCCTTCGTCGGTGAGCGCGACGACGATCGCGTCGGTGAACAGCTCGGCCAGATAGTCGTCCGCGGCCGCGCCAAGATTCCGGAACCGACCGACGACGACCCGGGTCGCGCCGGCGGGGTCGGTCGCGTCACGATCGCGACGCGCGAGCGTCGTGTCGCTGCTCCCGGGGCCGTCGACTAACAGGTAACTGTGGACCGTCTCGTATCCGTCCAGGCGATGCTCTACGTAGTGCTTGCCGGCCGGCAGGTAGACCTCGACCGGAGTGTCGCCCCAGTACTCGCCGTTGATCGTGACCATTGCGCCCGGCGGGTCGGTGGTGACCGTCACCGCGAACCGGTCGGTCAGAAACTCCTCGAACGGCGAAAAAGGAGCGAAACCCTCCGCGTGACGCCCCGCCCACGCGGTGAACCGCGCGTCGCTGCGCAACGCGTCGGCGGCCGCCCGCCGATCGTCGGGGTGCAACGGTCGCATCCCAGTCCCAGGAACGAACGGCGCCAGGACGACCGTCGAGGCGGGCACCACCACGTCGGTCGCCGCGTGGCGCACTACCGTGTACCGCCCCGGTCCGACCATCGCAGCGGAGATCGCATCGGTGCGCCCGATCCTGATCGTCACCTCGTCTATCCCGTCGGAGAGCACCAGCTCGTCGGTCCGGTCGGCGCCGGTGCGCGGCACGTCGTGATCGCGCTCGACGACGACCACCAGAAGCGAGTCGGTCTGCGCTCGCGGACGCGGAAGTCCGGCGCACGACGCGAGCGCGGCCACGGTCGCGACCGCGACCGCGACCCGCGTAGCGACGCGCAGCGCGCTCTCGCGCGCGTGCGCGTGAGCGCGCGCATGAGCGCGCGCATGAGCGCTCATCACCGCGGCGCGACCATTCCGTCGATATGCACGTGCCACAGCGTTCCCCGCTCGGTGACCACCGAAAGCATCCGGTCGTGGAGATGGACCCTGCCCCGAACCGGCGCGTCCAGCTCCACGCTCGCGATCACGGATCCGCTTGTTCCGTGGATCGCGACAAGCCGCGCCGTATCGGTCCCGTAGAACACATGGCCGTGACCGATCGCCGGGAGACCACTGACTCCCCGAATCGGTGCGAACAGGTCGCGACCCGTGTCCAGAGCGAACGCGTGGAGCGTCGTGCCCGACACGATGTACGCGCCGGTCGTGGTCACGATTGCGTCCGCAAACACGCGACCACCGATCGATCGGTCCCACAGCACGCGAGATGCAGCGACATCGACCGCGACGACGGTTCCCTGCACGTCGCCAAAAACGGCGACCGAACCGTGGAGCGCGGGTGCCGCGCCCGTCACGTTGCGGGTTGGTGTCTCTATGCGCGCGACCGGTTCCCCGGTGTCCGACGGAACCACCAGGAGCTCACCGCGTCGGTTCACGATGAGGACCTGATTCCGGTAGACCGCCGGCGATGCTCCTGTGCCGCCCGGGATCGGATGGCGTCGCAACTCCTCTCCGGTTGTCGCGTCGAGCAGCAGGAGCGTGCTCTGCGTCGGGAATATCAGCCCGCGCGGTACCCTCACGCCGTGCATACCGAACGGCTGCGCCTGCTCCGGCGTGAGGTCGACCCGCGCGCGTACACGACCCGACGCCGCTTCTACGATGACCAGTTCGCGCGTGCCGGAGAAGTAGATGAGCCCGTCGGCCTCGATCGGAACCGCCCCCTGCTCATCGACGTTCCGGGTCGTGATGGCGAATCGTCGCGCGCCCGACTGGTCGTACGCGTGTATGCGCCCCGCTCGGTCGGCGACGATCGTCAGCCCGGATCCGAACGCGGTGTTCGTCGGGCTCTCGGCGTCGGTAGCGAACCGACCCACGATCGGCGCGGGCTCCAACGTGGTTGCCACCACGACCGGGTCCGGGCCGACCGCGAACGTGCCGGTCCATGTCTGGAAACCGGGGCGTCGCACGGTGACCGACAGACTCTCGCCTTCGGCGTAGTCGGTCGCGAATGATCCGGCGCCCGCTCGCCGATCGTTCACTTCGACCACCGCGTCGCCCGGCGACACCTGGAAGGTTACGCGGATTCGGGCCGCGGGAGGGGGTGTCGGTGCAGCGGCGACCGGAGCGGGCGCGGTCGGGGCCGGTTCGGGTGCTGCCGACGTCGGCGCGGACGGCGTCGATGACGCGGCGGGCGCGGTTACCGCCGGTGTGCGGGCCGATGCAGCCTGCGCAGCCGGGGGCTCCGGCGTGGCCGGTGCCGGGCGATCGGCCTGCCTTGTCTGCGCGGTGGGTGGGACTGGGGCTTGATCGCCCGTGGTAGCTCTGCCGGCGCGGGCCTGTTCGGGCAGTGGTGGCGGGGCGCGTTCGCGCGAAGGGTCGGCGCGCGGTGGCGCCTCAGCTGGTACGATCTCGCGCTCGCGGATGGTCGACAGCACGTCTGCAGCCGGAGTGCTGATCGGGCGACTGACGACCGCGCCGCGCAGATCGGCGGCGGCGGCCGATG